>NZ_SZXC01000021.1:0-68367 GCF_005281055.1 Citrobacter sp. wls711
CCGATCCTTAACTGATCAGCATTACAGCCACAGGCTGGGGTATTGTCAACACCATCAATATGATAACTTCCATCAACTACCAGCTGTAACGTACATTTAAGCTACCACTGAGATCGCCATAGTCATTACGTCCTTTTTGACCCGCCACTTGTCCAGTGATGCTCCACTGGCTATTCAGATTCGCCTGAATACCCACTTTCACCTCAGCGCGATCTGCCGGAAGATCCTGTTTCACCTCCGCGCCATCAAACGAAACAGCAACATCATCACTGGTGTGTAACCAGTTCACTTCCGCAAACGGCTGGATCACCGACGTGGTATTCTTGCGCAACTTGCCATCTACCCGCAGCCCCAGACGCGTGGTCCAGCTGTCACCGTTTTGTCCGTCAATGCGCGTTCCATTCTGCACGACTACGTCCGCTTTATATTGCTGCCATGTCACCTGAGCCTGAGGCGTCAGGCTGATGGTATTCTGGTGCTCAAGACCAATATCATACCGATAGCCTGTTTCCAGAGAGAGCGAGCTGGCCGTCGAATCATAATCCTTTGAGCCCGCGTCACCGTTATCCACGCTGTTATTGTAGAAGCCATACTGATACCAACTGTCCACATACAGTCCGCTGTGATTCTGCTCATCCGCAAACCAGGTGGCATAAGCCCCGAGGTTGTAACCGGCTACGTTACCACTGGCAGAGAACTGGCTCCCGTCAGCACCACGATTACCGGTGCTGTCCGTGTCGGCGTTAATGTAGCTCACCATCAGCCCCGCTTTCAGGCTCTGCTCGCCATTATCCCAGCTCAGCACATCACCACCTATCTGCAACTGAGAGTAGTTATTGTCAATATCCACATGGCCGTCAGCTGCCGTTGATGACGCTTCCCCCGTTTTAAAGCGCATCCACATACTGCCGTCATCGGTACGTAATTGACTACCCTCGCGGTCATAAAGGGTTTGCATTTGCAGATTACGTGCCATCCACTGGTTGCCCAGATAAGCGCCAATATCTGCCCGATACTGCGGGTTTACCGGCGTAACATCGCCGCCGTCATACGGGTCTACCGGCGCAACATCGCCGCCATCATACGGGTCTACTGGAGTAACATCACCACCGTCGTCAGGATCTACCGGCGTAACATCGTCGTCGTCATCAGGATCTACTGGCGGAACGGCCTGCGAGCGCAGATACCAGTCACCGCCATCTTCATACAATCGATATTCATACAAACCCGTCTGCACCTGATTACCCTGAGTAAAAACACCATCAAACTGGCCGCCGACATCAATCACTTCAATACCCTTTGTTGTTAACGCCCCTTCCCCCCCGATATTATTGACATAGAGCGTCGTGCTACCGGAAGTATCACCGGTAATAATCACTTTATCCGTCGGTGAAGTGTCATCCCCCAGTTGCGTGTTCAGATAAAGATTACCGTTATCGCCGTGATAATCCCCATCAATCGTCAGCGTTTTGAATTGGTCGTTCTGTGAAGGAATCTCAAATACAATATCTCCGGCATTATTTAATTGGGTTAAAGAAGAATTCTCGGTAATTGTCCAGCGTGTCTGTTCAGCCAGCGAGATATTCAGTGAAGAGTTTACCGTCGGATCGGTGTTAACAAACGTCGCCCCCACAAACTGGGAACCAGACGCCATATCCAGTGAAATACTGCCTTCACCCGCGCTAATGATGTCGCCTGTAATACCCATGACACCAGAGCCTGTCACGGTACCGCCGGGTAAGAGATTTCCCGCATTATCGGTAACAACCGGAACAAAAATAGCGACGCCATCCTGGGTTTTAATTGTGGTGTCACCGGTCAGCGATATTGCACCGCCTTGCTGTACCACCACACCGTAGCCATTTTCCCCACTCGCCGTCATATCAATGGTCATATTTTCACCATTAATTATTCCTGGCCGATTTAAGTCATTGCTGCCTATTGCCCATAAACCATAGGAACTGTTATCGCCACTCATAATAATGTCAGTATTGGCGACATTAATAACAGCACCGCTGTGTTGCGCTGAAACGCCATAACCATCGATAGCGTAAATAGCATTCCGATTGTCGGTATCCCCTTTAAAATCAAGTGTACTGCCAGAAGTCGCAGCGATACCGTTGGTCGCAGAGCCAGAAATAGCCGTACTTCTGCCGTCAACAACGCTACCGGTACCAATCTTCACATCGCCACCCTGGGCAATGATGCCCACAGACTGAGCGGTGTTGACTGTCAGCTCTTCCGCCTGGAATTCTCCCCCCGTCACCCAGAGGGTTGTACTTTCACCTGTCGCACTAATGGTGCTATTTTTCCCCAAATCGGCAAAACCGGCATCCATCATGATGGCATTCGTGAATTGCCCTGTAACATCAACTGTCAGGTTATCCGCAGTAAATTCAGCACCCGTTGCAGCACCATTTATCGATACCCCTGCGCCGTAAGAAAACCCGTCCATCGAGATGGAGGAGCCCGTGCCTAAATCCACGCTCGTACCGGCACCCTCAATAGCAATCCCCCGACCTGTACCCATTGAATTCCCGTCGGTGCTCACCTGAAGGGTCAGGGCATTAGCCTGGAAGGAACTATTCGCCCCCTTGACAGCAACGCCTTCTGAAAGATCGCCGCTACCATTAAGAATAACGGTGCTATTGTCGCCTAAGTCAGCATGACTATTAGCGTGTAATATCACACCCGAGACGGATGACCATTCGGCAAGCCCGGTAGCAGTGAGGGTAAGTTGGTCGGCATCTAGCATTCCATCATCACCCAACTCAATACCTTTCGTCATATTATTCCCTTCGGTAATAATATGACTGTTTGCACCTAAATCGATTTTGGCATTACCAGCACTTTGAATCCCCCATGCGGAGTTGTCCTGACTCGTCGAATGGATATATCCATTATCCATTTTGAATGAACCACTCCCCCCCTGTAAATAAACACCGCGGGCATCTCCCACCTCGCCCATTCTATAATCAGTCTCAGTGCTGACTGTGATAGCGCTTCCGCTACCAAGATCAACGTTGCTGTCTTTACCTGAATTTTTAAATCCATAAACATTATTTTTTCCCGACACATCGATAATAAGACCAGATGCTGTTACTTCTGTGCCTGGGTTCGTTCCGGAAATCAACACGCCGGTTGTATTTTTACTTGAGGTTTGTGTGGCATCGGTGTCGGCGACATGAATTTCAGTATTCACGCCCAAATCATTTTTGACACCATTATCCAGAGAAATCCCGGTAGACAGGGTTTCACCGGATACGTTGATAATTGCTTTCCCCTTCACCTGTAAGCCATCACCACCGGTATTGATACTCTCAACACCGGTGGTGTTTGTTTGTCCATCTGCCGTAACCACATCATTATCGTTCAATTCGATCGACGCGCCGCTTTGCGGTCCTAAATCTGCAGCATTAACAACGGCTGTACACATCAATGCGGCAAGTCCTGTTATCTTTACGCTATTACGTATTCCATTACCGCCATTCGCAAACTCAGAAGCAACCACAAACATATTACGCGTTGCGCTCCAAATTATATTATATATGGTATTCATATTTAGCTCCCTCTACACAGATAGATAGAAAAAAAAGCAATGCAGGGCAATCATATATATTCAAGATATATATACAAACCAGAATGCAATATAATTTATTTATATTAATTAAACAGTCAAGACAGCATTATATACATAGTTCACTAAGTGATTATATAAATAACCACTAGCTCCATTAAAAATAATAAATACACATAGAACAAATGAATAATATAAATAAAAGCATTCAGCCTACAATTAAATAGACACCAGGTTTTCACGCATAAAAAAACGCCCTCTATATGCAGAGGGCGTTTTATAATTTCCAGACAGGCATCATAAATAGTGTTTTTTTACTATGTCTTATGCCACATTGGAAGCAGCAATATCCAGCAATGCCATTTCATCGCTGTTCAGCAACTTCTCGATATTAACCAAAATCAGCATCCGATCGCCCAGTGCGCCCAGCCCCGTCAGGTATTCCGTTGACAGCGTAACCGCAAATTCTGGTGCCGGGCGAATCTGATCGGTCGTCAGCGACAACACATCCGACACACCATCCACCACGATCCCCACCACGCGTTGACCCAGATTCAGCACAATCACCACGGTGTTCTCGTTATAGTCAACGTCGCTCTGGCTGAACTTCACGCGCAGGTCAACGATAGGCACAATCACACCACGCAGGTTGGTCACCCCTTTAATAAAAGACGGTGTATTGGCGATACGCGTGACCTGATCATAACCACGAATTTCCTGCACTTTCAGAATATCGATACCGTACTCTTCATCCCCCAGTGTAAACACGAGGAATTCCTGACCTGACGGTTCGCCGGCCAGTTTAGTTACATTACTCATACCGGTCATATTATTCCCTTTCTCACTCAATCAATCAGGCGGCGGTGATCGCCACACGTTGTTCGCGGTTTAACCCCTGCAATGCAGAGACATCGACAATCAGCGCGACGCTACCGTCACCAAGGATCGTTGCGGCAGAAATGCCTGGCACTTTGCGGTAATTGCTTTCCAGGTTTTTCACCACCACCTGGTGTTGGCCAATAAGCTGATCGACCAGCAACGCATAGCGACGTCCCGCACTTTGTAAAATCACCACAATGCCCTGAGTTGCTTCGGTTTTTGCGCCGTCAACCTCGAAGACTTTCCACAATTCAACCAGCGGCAAATATTCCCCACGCACTTCAAGCACGCGTTCTCCCCCGGCCAGCGGGTGCAGATCTTCTTCGCGGGGTTGCAGCGATTCCATCACCGCGTTCAGTGGCAGAATAAACACCTCATCCGCCACGCGCACGGACATGCCGTCCAGAATCGCCAGCGTCAGCGGCAGCAAAATTCGGATGGTTGTGCCCTGGTCCTGCTTCGACTGGATCTCAACATGGCCGCCCATTTCCTGAATGTTACGCTTCACCACGTCCATCCCAACACCGCGACCAGAGACATCCGTCACCTGCTCGGCGGTCGAGAATCCCGGCGCGAAAATCAGCATGCCGACTTCGTCATCGCTCATGTTTTCATGGATCGGCATGCCCTGTGAGATGGCTTTGGCCAGGATGCGCTCACGGTTCAGGCCCGCGCCATCATCGGTGACTTCGATGCAGATGTTCCCGCCCTGGTGTTCAGCAGACAGCGTCAGGTTACCGACCGGATTTTTCCCGGATTCAAGGCGTTTTTCCGGCAGTTCGATACCATGGTCAAGACTGTTACGCACCAGGTGGGTCAGCGGATCGATAATGCGTTCAATCAGGCTCTTATCGAGTTCGGTGGAGCTACCAATTTGCGTCAGCTCAACCTGTTTGCCCAACTTGCCCGCCAGGTCACGAACCAGACGCGGGAAGCGGCTGAAGACATACTCCATTGGCATCATACGAATCGACATCACCGATTCTTGCAAATCACGGGCGTTACGTTGTAACTGACCCATGCTGGTGATGAGATCGCCATGGTTTACCGGATCCAGTTCATTCGAACGCTGAGCCAGCATCGACTGCGTGATCACCAGTTCGCCGACCAGGTTAATCAACTGGTCGACCTTCTCGACCGCCACGCGAATGCTGGTAGATTCGCTGGCACGCGCGGGTTTTTCACGCTCAACGCGACCCTGCGGCGGTTCGGTGGAGGCGACTTTAACCACCGGAACCGTGGCAACAGGCTGCGGTTGTACTACCTCGGTCGCGGTTTCAACGGGGGCGGCAGTAACCGTGGTAAACGCGATTTGATCGGCTTCGATGACAAAGCAGAGCACCGCGACGATATCATCTTCCGCGAGGTCGCCATCAATCGTTGCCGACAGCGTATCGCTGCTTTTGACCACATCCGTTAAGGTCGCCAGGTTCCCCAACTCTTCTTCCAGTAAATCCACTTCTCCAGCTTTCAGACGCGACAGAACGATCCGTTTTTTAACCTCTTCAGCAGCAACAGTTTCCTGCGCCATCGTCTCTTCCTGCAGCGCCGTGCCGTCAACAACGCTCAATTTTGCAGTGTTGACGACCGCGGGTGCGGTTTCACCTTTTGCTTCGAGCGCTAACTGTCGTAGCGCATGACAAATATACTCAAAGCTGGCGGCATCCGGCTCTGCTGAACTTTTATAGGCGTCGAGCTGTTCTTGCATAATATCTTTTGTTTCCAAAAACAGGTTGATAATGTCGGCATTGAGCTGCATCTCGCCACGCCGCGCTTCATCCAGCAGGTTCTCCATTAAATGGGTCGTTTCCTGCAAAATAGTAAAGCCGAAGGTGCCCGCCCCGCCTTTAATCGAGTGCGCCGCACGAAAAATGGCATTCAGTTGTTCGGAATCCGGAGATTCAGGGACCAAATCAAGCAGGTGCTGCTCCATGTCAGCCAACAGTTCGTCAGCTTCATCAAAAAAGGTCTGATAAAAATCGCTAATATCCATGCTCACGCTATCACCTCGGATTGGCTGGTGGCGATGTGGGAACGCTTGCCGGCGGAATGACCGCTGGCGGTTGTAAGACACTTACCGGCTCATTCTGGCTTTCAGCGTTTTCATGCAAAATGGCCTCTTCTGCCTGCTTATTAAGCACCAGCAGACTTATACGGCGGTTGATGGCGTCCTCAGGACCGCGATCGCTCAGACGCATCGTGGCGGCCATACCTACCACCCGTAATACTTTCCCCGTGTCCAGACCACCGCTGACCAGTTCGCGGCGTGAGGCGTTTGCGCGATCAGCAGACAGTTCCCAGTTGCTGTAGCCTTTCTCACCGTTGGCGTATGGAAAATCATCCGTATGACCGGACAAACTAACGCGGTTGGGGATACCATTCAAAACCGGCGCAATCGCCCGCAGGATATCGCGCATGTAAGGTTCAACCTCGGCACTGCCGGTCTTAAACATCGGGCGGTTCTGACTATCGATAATCTGAATACGCAGCCCTTCCTGTACCAGGTCGATTTTCAAATGCGGGCGCAGCGCGCGTAGCTTCGGATCGGACTCAATAAGCTGGTCCAGGTCGCCACGTAATTTACTCAGGCGGCTTTGTTCCATGCGCTTTCTCAGCTCATCAATATTCGGCTGCCGGTTCACTTCCCCTTGCTGTTGGGTGTAATCATCTCCCCCACCAGGGATCGGGCTTTGGCTGTTTGAAATACGATTTCCACCGGTTACCGCGGTGGCCAGAGGCGTACGGAAGTATTCGGCAATCTGGATCAGTTCTTTCGGACTGGAAATGGAAATGAGCCACATCACCAGAAAGAACGCCATCATCGCAGTCATAAAGTCGGCGTAGGCAATTTTCCATGAACCATGCGCCCCACCACCGTGACCTTTATGTTTTCGTCGCTTGACGACGATAATGGGATGGGCCTGATTTTTCATGCTTCCTCAGTCGTTTGCTGTGCCGTTGGATTTCTCACCGCACGGACATGCTCTTCCAGTTCGATAAACGACGGACGTTCGCTGGAATACAGTGTTTTACGACCAAATTCGACGGCAATCGGTGGAGCGTAGCCGTTCAGGTTGGACAGCAGCGTGATCTTCACGCACTGCATCATTTTGGTCGTTTCGGCACTTTTCTGACGCAACACGCTGGCGAGCGGTGAAATAAAACCATAGGCCAGTAAAATCCCGAGGAAGGTCCCCACCATAGCATGTGCGATAAGCGCCCCCAGTTCAGCCGCCGGACGGTCGGCCGAGGCCAGCGCATGTACTACCCCCATCACCGCCGCGACGATACCGAAAGCCGGTAATGAGTCGCCGACCATCGCCAGGCTGTTAGCTGGGACTTCCGACTCACTTTCATGCGTTTCAATTTCTTCGTCCATCAACGCTTCAATTTCAAACGTATTCATATTGCCGCTGATAATCAGACGCAGGTAATCGACGATAAAATCCAGCATGACGGCATCCGCGATAATGCGCGGGTAGCTGGCAAAAATTTCACTTTCTTTGGGGTTTTCGATGTCGCGCTCAAGCGAGAACATACCCTGCTGGCGCGACTTGGCCATCAGGCGATACAACAGCGCCAGCAGATCCATATACATGGCTTTGGTGTATTTTGAGCGACGAAAGAGCAACGGGATCGCTTTCATCGTCCCCTTAATGGCTTTGCCGTTATTACCGACAATGAATGCCCCGATACCCGCGCCACCAATGATCACCAGCTCAGCCGGTTGATAGAGTGCCCCAAGGTGTCCGCCGGTCATCATATAGCCGCCGAAAACTGTACCAATAACAACCAGGTAACCTATTAAGATCAGCACGATATCATCCTTTCGCAATTGACTATGACAGGATGCGCAGTCGGGCAGTTAACTCAAAGGTCGGGACAAAAAAAAGCAGCGGTAATGGCTTACCGCTGCTGGAGTGTCTATCCACACCGTATCAGTTAAACAGCTTGTTCGATCTGTTCATCCAGCAGTTGTGGAATAATATCGGCAGCATTCTGGGAAAGTTTACGTCTTTTTACGGCACGTGATGGCGGCTGACATAAACTGCAGGCAAAGCTGCCCACGGGTTGGTGCGCGTGAGTAATAAAATTACCGCCGCAGCAGTTGCAGGTAGACAGTTCCAGCAACCCGCTGTCAACAAAACGGACCAGTGTCCATGCGCGGGTTAACGCCAACAACGGCCCTTCAGCTGGCTGTGGGCACTGCTCAAGATACAGGCGATACGCCTTAATAACGGCATCGACACCGCTACACAGGCCCGTTTTGAGCAAAAATTGCCATGCGTTGCAGAACATAGAAGCATGGATATTTTGCTCCCACGTCATAAACCAATCGGTAGAAAAAGGAAGCATCCCTTTCGGCGGAGGGCTACCGCGTAATTCTTTATACAGCTTGATAAGGCGGCCACGGCTGAGTTGCGTTTCGCTTTCCAACATTTGCAAACGGGCGCCCAGTGTGATTAATTCCATGGCTAACTGGATATCACGTGCTTCCTGAACGATGCTTTTTTCGCTCATCATCACGCCCTTTTCTTACGCGCCGCATCATTGATGTCGCTTAACAGACGCGTTGAAAGCATGATACCTGTGTGAATTTGCTGAAGATCGTCGACGCGAGAGTCTTGCGTCAGGCGAGTGACCGTTTGATGATCGTCGAAACGAAAATGGCAGACCAGTTGGTTAGTTTCAGCCAGTTTGACCATTTGAGGAAGGGTTAAGGTTCCCAGCGTGTCCGCCATCTCTTCGCTGATACCAAGGCGAAACATCGCGGAGGCCTTGTCCTGAACGATTAGACGTTGTGCAAGCAATAAATATGACAAATTTATGTCATAAATGTGTTTCAGCAACTCGGATGTATGCATTATTTGCATCCATAATAACCAACATTATTTTTATGCGGTGTAACCGCACCCCGTGATGTCGCCGGGAAGGCCCGGTAAAAAAAAAGCAAAAGGTCAAATACATAGCAGCGTTACGGCTTACGCGTTGTGTAAACATCCCTTTTTAAGAAGGCCGCGTTCCTTACAAGCTCACATCAATTCTTACAAATGCCTAAGATTTTTCCTAATTCGACGCAACTCTACCCGCCACCAGTTACACATACAACGGAACCCTGCTGCGAATTTAAAGAATATGTGATGCAGATCACATAAACCAGCTAAACGTTTAACATAAATCCATCAGCACAGCTTTTATTTTGGTTATTTTGTAGCCAATAACTCACTCTATCGATTCCATACACCCGAATATTCTTGCAATAAAAGCGAATAGTCCTTTGTTTACGACAGTTAATATCACTGCGCGAAATAACGAGCGAGATCACAGATTTACAATAAACTGCTTTCTCACTTTATATCTTTATAAACAATGAGTTAAATATTTAACCTCATGAACTAATACCGTCAGGTAACGATATGCAAAATGTTAATTTATGTTTGTTTTTTATTAACATATTGTTTTCATTAGCCGAGAATTTCACTTAAATTGATTGAACAGATTTTCAGCTTTTGTGATCTGATTATTCTATTTATAAGAATAATTAATGAATAATTATGATGACATTCACACTATTACAGTATGAAAAATTGCAGTATGAAAGAAGCGAGAGTAACGCTAAAAGTCCTCTCATAATTCTTGTATTTAAGGAGCGAGTTATGAGCTACATGCACATTCTTGTCGCTGTTGCCGCCACCCCCGAAAGTCACCAGTTGTTAGCAAAAGCCGTTTCTATTGCGCGCCCTGTCAATGCGCGCATTAGCCTTGTCACCCTGGTCTCCGATCCCGAACTGTATAACCAGTTTGCGGCCCCCATGCTGGAAGACCTGCGTGAGGTAATGCAAGAAGAGACGCTGAATTTTATCGATAAACTCACCCAGCAGGCGCAGTACCCCATTGAGCATACCTTTATTACCTATGGGGCACTCAACGAACATATACTGGATATCTGTCGCAAACACGCCGTCGATCTCGTCATTTATGGCAACCATAATCACAGCTTCTTTTCGCGAGCATCCTGCTCGGCGAAAAGCGTGGTCAGCGCCAGCCAGGTCGATGTGCTGTTGGTGCCGCTGGCAGGCGATTAATGGCCGTATCCTCGTCGTCAGGCCAATTTAGGAAAGTCAGCTACGGTGTCATGCGGTTGGCTTTCAGCATGACGTGGCGTGATCTTTTTTAAGTCGCGGATAAAGTGTGCCTGCCAGTTGTCGATATCGTTTTTAACGATAATGTCCAGCATCTCAGCGTGGCGGGAAATACGCTCAGCAAGCGGCATGGTTAGCGCGCGGTTTAATGCACCCGCAACATCATCTCTGTCATAGGGATTAACGATCAGCGCCGAGGTCAGTTCATGTGCTGCCCCGGCAAATTGTGAGAGCACCAGCACGCCAGGATTGGCGGGATCTTGCGCTGCCACAAACTCCTTAGCGACCAGATTCATGCCATCGCGCAGTGGCGTCACTAACCCAACATCCGAGTAGCGGAAAATTTTCATCAGCAATTTACGATCAAAATACTGATTCAGATAATAAAGCGGCGTCCAGCCCAGTTGCCCATACTTGCCATTGATGCGCCCGGCCTCGGTCTCCAACTGGTGGCGAATATCCTGATAGGCCTGCACTTCTTCACGCGACGTCGGGGCGATTTGGGTATAGCGAATTTTACCGTGGTGCTGAGGGTAATGCTCCAAAAGGGCCTCGTAGGCCTGAAAACGCTCCGGCAAGCCTTTGGAGTAGTCCAGTCGCTCAACCGAAAAGATATTCTGCACATTTTTTAGCTCGGCCTTGAGCTGCGCCATTTTCGGCGGCAGAGGCCCCGCCGCCTGGCGGGCAATTTCATCGGGTTCAATGCCGATAGGATAAACCTGGGTACGGAACGCCTTTTTCCATGCCTGATGATGATTGTCGCCCCGCGAGGTGACTCGGGTTTGTGCACTCAGCGCATCAAGAAACGCCTGACGGTCGTTTTCGGTCTGGAACCCCAGTAAGTCAAAATCGCACAGTTGCTCAAGCAGCACATCATGCGGGGGCAATGCGTTGAATATCTCCGGCGTCGGGAACGGAATATGCAGGAAAAAACCGATACGGTTGTTCACGCCACGTTTCCGCAGCTCGCTGGCAAACGGTAATAAATGGTAATCATGAACCCAGATGATGTCGTCATCATTCAGTAAGGGCCGCAGTTTCTCAGCCAATAATGTATTGACCCGCTGATAGCCTTCCCAAGCCGGGCGCTGAAATTGCACCAGATCCAGGCGATAGTGGAAAGCAGGCCATAAAACGGCATTCGAAAACTGGCAGTAATACTCCTCGTAATCCTGCTCACTCAGATTAAACGATGCCCAGGTGATATTGCCGCGGGTGACTTTTTTTAGTGGTTGGTCTTCATTACCCGTCTCACCGCTCCAGCCAAACCACAGCCCCCCCGCCGTTTTCAATGCCCCCAGCACACCGACCGCCAGGCCGCCAGCACTGCCTTTATCATCCGGTGAGGCAATTCGATTAGAGACTACGACTAAACGACTCATGGTCATCTCTCCTGTCATTCGTTGCTTTTTGTTCTTGCTGCGGACAGTTGATCTGCTCCAGCCAGCGCCAGACATCTGTTACGCCCGCCAGACGCCACATCGCCTGGGTCGCGCCGCTCCCCACCTTCACGGAAATGCCGTCTGCGCGGTTTACCACAGCAAAACCCGCCTCATCGGTTAAATCATCACCAACAAAAACAGGGGTGCGCCCGGCAAAAGGGGCTTCCTGCATAAATGCAGCAATCGCTTCCCCTTTGTTCGTCCCCTTTGGTTTTATCTCAACCACACATTTTCCGGGCTGCAGGGCGAGCTGGGGCCATCGGCGCGTGATGCGTTCAGCCAGCGCCAGCAGCGCCGCCTCATGCTGTGGGGCCTGTCGATAATGCAAAGCAAACGCCATGCCTTTTGTTTCTAACGTCGTACCGGGCATGTTCGCCAGTGCAACATGCAATAGCACGCTAATGTCGTGTTCGACGTCCTGAGGAAGCCGGACTATGTGGGTGTGACCCTTGATGTCGCGGCGCTCAGCCCCGTGCACGCCGGCAAGCGGAAAACGTATGGGATGAGTGAGTGCGTCAAGCTCAGCCATTGAGCGCCCTGAAATCAATGCCAGTGCTCCCGCATTGTGCGTCGCCAGGCGATGTAATAATTGCAGGATCGTCTGCGGGACGGTGACCTGATCGGGATGCGGTTTTATCTCAGCTAATGTTCCGTCGAGATCAAAAAAATAAGCACAGTTTGCGGATAGTTCAGGGGGTACGGTTCGCGATACTGTCACCCGGTGCTCCTCCTTATCTTTATGCAGCTTGAGGTATGACGGGTATAAGTATAGACAGTGTGACCAGGCTCGCCATTTGCAAAAACAATCGCCAGCCGGTATAGCAAGTTGGCCGTTAAATCATCAAATAGTACGCTTCGCTTTTTGCTTGTAGCGGTCGAAGATCACCGCCGCCAGCAGGATTAGGCCACGGACAACGTACTGGGCGAACGGAGAAATGTTCAGCAGGTTCATCGCGTTTTCAACCGTCCCGAGGATCAACACCCCGGCTACCACATATGAGATTTTTCCGATGCCACCTTTCAGCGAAACGCCTCCCAGCACGCACGCTGAAATCACTATCAGTTCATAGCCAATAGACGTCATTGGCTGACCGCTGGTCATACGCGACGCCAGGATAATCCCCGCAACGGCCGATACCAGGCCGGAAAGAATGAAGATAATAATCTTCGTACGGACTACCGGAACACCAGCCAGACGCGCCGCTTCTTCATTACCGCCAATAGCCAGCGTGTTACGCCCAAAGGTGGTTTTATTCAGCAGTAAGCCAAAAATAATGAAGCAGCCAACGGTTAACCAAATAGGCGCAGGCAGACCCAGCCAGTTCGCATAGCCGAGGGCGAAGAAGCGCTCATCTTCGATTCCAACCGCTTTACCGTCAGAGATAATGTAGGCCAGACCGCGCACAATCTGCATGGTCGCTAGCGTGGTAATCAGCGCGTTTATTTTTAAACGGGCAATCACGAAGCCGTTCACCAGGCCGCAAAGAACCCCCAGCAGCAACCCGGCGGCGACGCCTATCCACAGACTTTCAGTCATGTTGATGACCACCGCGGTGGTAACCCCGGCACAGGCAATTACAGACGCAACAGAGAGGTCAAAGTCGCCGGAGGCCAGGCAAAACAGCATCCCACACGCGACCATTCCCGACATGGAAACCGCCAGGCCCAGCCCCTTCATATTAATAAAGGAGGCAAAGTTCGGCACAAAGAGGGCGCACACCAGAAACAGCACGGCGAACACCACCAGCATCCCGTACTGATCCCAAATTCTGCCAAGATTAAGCGCTGATTTGGTTGCGCCAGAACCCGATGTAGAAACGGAAGACATCATACTCTCCTTATTCAGGCTACAGCCTGGCTGACTTTAGGCATAGCAAGGCTCAACGCCTGACGCTCATCCGCCTGTTCGTGGAGCAACACACCGGCAATTTCACCTTCTCTCATCACCACAATACGGTCGGCGACGCCAAGAACTTCCGGCAAGTCACTGGAGGCAAACAGCACGGCAACACCGCGCGCCGCCAGGGCATAAATAACGTTATAAATTTCATGCTTCGCGCCCACATCGATGCCGCGCGTCGGTTCATCGAGCAAAATCACCTTCATATCTTCCGATAACCAGCGGCCGAGAATCGCCTTCTGCTGGTTACCACCAGAGAGGTTCATGATCAACTGCTCTGCTCCCGGCGTTTTAATATTGAGTGAGCGGATATGGTGGTCAGCGTTAGTCTCTTCCCAACCGTTGTTAATCAGGCATCCGCCCAGAACATGTTTACGCCGGGCGCTAATATTGATGTTGTTACGAACCGAATGGACCGGAATAATTCCTTCGGCTTTGCGGTCTTCCGGACACAGCATCATGCCGGCCTCAATCGCGTGGCTGGGTTTACGGATATCAATCGGCTTTTCATCAATAAACACCTGACCTTCGGTGATTCGTGTTCCGCCAAACAGCCCTTTCATCAGTTCGCTACGCCCGGCCCCGACCAGACCAAACAGCCCAACGATTTCACCACTGCGCACCGATAAACTGATCGGCGTACGCACGCCTGGCGCTTTAACCTCATGCAAGCGCAGGCGTTCTGTGCCATACGGTCGAGATTTCCAGCCGTAGATATCGCCGAGGTCACGCCCCACCATGGCCTGCACCAGCGCCTCGTGATCGACCTGCTGCATATCGGTAAATGTCTTAACGTACTGCCCATCTTTAAACACGGTAATTGCATCGCTGAGGGCGAAGATCTCTTCCATACGGTGCGAGACATACAGGATGATGCGCCCTTCGTTGCGCAGTTCGCGAATAACGCGGAACAGGTTCTCTATCTCCCTGGCGGAAAGCGAGCTGGTAGGTTCGTCAAATGCGATGATTTTGGCGTTACGCGCCAGCGCTTTGGCAATTTCCACCATTTGCCACTGGCCAATGGAGAGATATTTCAACGGCGTGGACGGATCGATATCCATCCCCAAATGTTTTAGCTGTAAACCGGCTTCGTAGTTCAGCAGCGAGCGGTTCACAATCCCACCCTTGTGGGGCAGTTGGCCTAAGTAAATATTCTCGGCGACGGTCATTTCCGGCACCAGATGCAGTTCCTGGTAAATAATGGCGACACCGGCATTCAGCGCGGTGGTGGTGTCCGCAAACGAAACCTCCTCGCCGCGGATCACCAAAGAACCCGTCGTTGGCGCATAGTTACCGCTGAGAATTTTTAATAATGTTGATTTCCCGGCGCCATTTTCACCCATCAGTGCATGCACCTGACCGGCATAGCAGTCAAAGCTAATATCCGTTAGCGCCTTAACGCCAGGGAAGGTTTTGCCAATGCCGCGAAATGAGAGATACGGGGTAGACTGTTGCATAACGTCTCCGTGAATCTAATCTGTTGCCGGATAGCGGTGTTGCCGTATCCGGCCTACTGAGGGCGTAATATGTTGGCCGGATAAGATAGGTTTAAGTCTTATCCGGCATTGACATTACTTGCCGCCTAAACCTTTTTTCGCCAGCTCTTCTTTGAAGTTGTCGCGAGTAATCAACACCACGTCTGTCACTTCAGTAAATGCCGGTGGCTCAGCGCCTTTGGTCACCCAGTTGTAGAGCATTTCACTGGATTTATAGCCGTGTACATCCGGGCTTGGCAGCAGTGAGCCGTAGAAGCCGGTCGCCTCACCTTTTGACAGTTCGCTAATCGCATCAACACCGTTAATACCGATACCAATCACGTTTGGCGCTTTAAAGCCCTGCCCTTCGGTCGCACGCACGCCACCCAGCACAGTGTTGTCGTTCATGCCGACGATCAGCCAGTGTTTAACTTCAGGATGCTGAACCAGCATAGAGTTCGCGGCGTCGAATGCGCCGGGGATATCATTAGATTTGGTCGGGACCTGATAGATCTGTTTTTCCGGGAAGCCCGCAGCTTTGAGCGCGTCCATTGAACCAGACGTACGACGACGCGCGGTATCCAGTTCGTTCGCGGTAATGGCCATCACAGCGGAGGATTTCACATCCCAGCCGCGTTTTTGCATTTCTTTGTACAATTCCTGGCCCTGGCGCTCACCAATTTTGGTTGCCGCCATCATCACCAGCGGCACGGTGTCCATCGGTTTACCTTTGGCGTTGGCAAACTGGTCATCGACAGCGATCACTTTCATGTCGTAGCCACGCGCCTTCGCCATAATCGCAGGCCCCAGTTTGGGATCCGGCGTACAAATAACAAACCCTTTTGCCCCACTTGCCGCCAGGCTATCGATGGCATTCAAGGTTTTCTCACCGTCCGGGACGGCAATTTTAATCACTTCAAAACCCAGATCTTTACCGGCTTTATCAGCAAATTTCCATTCCGTCTGGAACCAGGGCTCTTCCGGTTGCTTGACCAGGAAACCGAGCTTCATGGATTCAGCGATAGCGGATTGTGACATAACGGCGGCCAGACCGATGGCCGCCAGCGCTTTAGTGAATTTGTGCATGGTTAACTCCAGCTTTAACGTTCTTTTATATAGGGTAAAATCAGACGATTTTTTGTAATTCGGACGTAAAACAAGGCATTACCTTTTATTGATAAGATCAATGCCAGTGCTGAGAGTAGTTGTAGCGGGAAATTGATTCTCCATAAGAGAGCGGCATCACACCACAGAATTACAGTAATTGCGTACATAAATTCAGTGGGAAATGACATAAAAAAACGCGGTTTTTTTGGTGGGGAAAATGAGACGCAGCAGATTAATCCATAACGTCAGTCAGTGAATCCTTGTTCCCGAATGCACACATTCGGGAACGCAATGATTACCAGGGGTAATAAATATGTTCGGCATGGTCGCGAACAGGGGCATCATCTTCCAGCAGACGAGCAGAAACGGCAAAAGCAAAATCAAAAATATGACCTAAGCCTTTGCCGCTGATTAGATTGCCATCTTCGACTACCGGCGCGTCGATGTATTCACCTTCCGTGACATTTTGCCACAAATCCCCTGAGCACACGTAGCGACGGTCCTTCAGCAGGCCGTTACCTCCCAGAACCCGGGCGGCGGCCGAGCACACCGGACAAATCAGTTTTCCGGCGGCATCATGACGCGCAATAAACTGGACAACCGCATCGCTGGCGGCAAGATTCACGCTGCCCTGCGGCCCACCGGGTAACACGACGGCGTCATACATCGTCTCCAGGCGGGCAGCCAGGGTGCTGTCAGTGACCATCGGAATATCGTGATAGCTCACTACCGCACGGGACTCGGCGCAGGCCAGCGTCTCAACGTCAATATGCAGACGGCGAAGAATATCGATGGTGACAATGGCTTCAGCCTCTTCAAATCCGGGTGCCAGCAGCACCGCGACCTTTTTCATACTTAATTCCTCGATTTATCCACATCAATCAAACCATAAATGTCGAATTATTAATGTCATTTGATTAATGCAATTCAGTAAAATTGATCAGGCGCAAAAAAACGTCGAATATTGAGAACTCGCACCGAGGATACCTTGTCGGAAAATTTAATTTTGTGATATGAAACGCCATTTCATTATCTTTATTTAAATTTAATAACTTTAAAATCAGTTTGTTACATTCACTCCCGCTATACATCAAAATATTAAGAGCAAGAATATTCTTATAACAATATGTAAAAAAAAATAAATACGAACATTTAAGGATTTTCTTATGTGTGAGTAGGCGCTATGCTTATTTTCGATCGGCATAGAATTGCCTCAGTGATGATATAAAGGACCGGCAGAACGGATTTATTCTGCTAACAGTATTACGTGTACGTAGATGTAAAGTGCAACGGCAGCCCGTTGTACTGACGTGAGTAACGTACATTTTCCATTCTGGAAATAAGGATATTGATATGGCTGCAGTTGGAATTGTTCACAAACTCAACACCCAAATGAATCTTGAGTTTTATGCATCAAACCTCTACCTTCACCTCAGTGAATGGTGCTACGAGCACAGTCTGACCGGCACCGCAACGTTTCTGCGTACGCAGGCACAGAGCAACGTCACGCAAATGATGCGCGTGTTTAATTTTATGAAAAGCGCGGGTGCCAACCCCATTGTCAAAGCCATCGACGTGCCAGACGATGAGTTGACGTCTCTTGAAGACTTATTTCAAAAAACGCTGGATGAATATCAACAACGCGCCAACACACTGTCACGCTTAACAAATGAAGCGGAAGCATTAAACGATGCGCCAACCGTTGATTTTCTTCACGATCTGGAAAAAGAGCAGCAGCAGGATGGTGTGCTGTTGCAAACGATTCTTGATGAGGTTCGTAGCGCCAAACGCGCCGGACTGTGCATGGCGCAAACGGATAAGCATCTGCTAAACGTCGTTAACCACCAGTATCACTGATACTCGGCACTACCCTGTCTGCGCCTCTGTATCCAAGAGGCGCAAAAAAACCTTTCTAAAACCTGAAACAACGGTTTATTTTAGTGAGACTCACTTTGCGGCGTGAACTTCAGTTCGATCAACGCAACGGCTTTTTGAATAGCCCGCATCGTAACCGGATCGCCACCTGCGGGATGACTGGAAAAATCGATGCTTTTCAGCTGGCTGGACATTTTTTCCCGCACTTCGACCGGGGCAATGACATCAATAACATCCAGAATTTGCTTAATAACCAGCTGGCAGGCAACAACGTCCGAGAGCAGTTCCTGATCGGCATTCAGTGTTTGGGACATAATGAGCTCCTTATAGAAAGGTTGTCATAGTAGCCATTCAGCGTGCGAAACGATAGCTGTGCGGAGAGTACAGCTGCACTGAAAATAAAAAAATCCCGTGAATTTCATTTGAGATGGCAAGCACAACATGAGTAACGATGTAGCGGTTGAGAATAAACGTGGCCTCTCCCCGGCGGCCTTGCTCGTTGCCGGGGCTTTTTTTATGGAGTTTATCGATGGCACGGTCATCGCCACCGCCCTACCCGATATGGCAAAAAGCTTTGGCGTTGAGGCGGTCGATCTCAACATTGGCATCAGCGCTTATCTGATCACCCTGGCGGTTCTGATCCCTGCCAGCGGCTGGATTGCCGATCGCTTCGGCGCGCGTAAGGTGTTTAGTCTGGCGCTGGCCATCTTTACCCTCGCCTCAGTGTTGTGCGGATTATCCACCAGCCTCGAAAGCTTTGTAGCGATGCGTATCCTACAGGGAGTGGGCGGTGCACTGATGGTGCCGGTTGGTCGCCTCGCGGTGCTGCGCACCACGCCAAAACACCAGTTAATCACTGCCATTGCCACCCTGACCTGGCCGGCATTAGTCGCCCCTATCATCGGTCCCCCGCTCGGCGGGTTTATCACCAGCTATGCCAACTGGCGCTGGATCTTCTTTATTAATGTCCCGTTGGGATTACTGGCGATAGCCCTGGCGTTACGCTTCATCCCCGATATCCATGATGATGAACGCCGCCCCTTCGACATCCCCGGCTTTATTGCCACCTCGGTTGCCATGGTTAGTCTGGTGTATGCCATGGAGTTATTGGGCGCACAACAGCCTCAAGGCTGGCCAACTGCTGGCCTACTTATGCTTGGGGTCGTCACCTTTTTGTTCGCTTTGCGCCATTTTCGCCATGCTGCCTGGCCGATGATTCGTCTCGATGCCCTACAGGTCCCGACATTTCGCGTCACAATGTACGGCGGGTCGCTGTTTCGTGCGTCTATCAGTGCGGTACCCTTTTTGCTGCCGTTGATGTTTCAGGTCGGCTTTGGCATGAACGCCTTTCATGCCGGCTCATTAGTGCTGGCGGTGTTTGTCGGCAATCTGACGATCAAACCTGCGACCACGCCGTTGATTCGCTGGCTGGGCTTTAAAAAGCTGCTGTTGATTAACGGTGCGCTGAACGTACTGGCGCTAATGGCCTGCGCGTTGATTACCCCGCAAACGCCAGTGTGGGTGATTTTACTGGTGCTGTATCTGGGCGGCGTGTTCCGCTCGATCCAGTTTACCGGTGTCAGCACGCTGGCCTTCGCTGATGTTCCCGCCTCGCAGATGAGCTACGCCAATACGCTGTTCAGCACGGCCACGCAATTAGCGGTAGGGTTAGGGATTTCGCTGGCGGCAATTGGCATCAGAATGGGTGATGAAGTCAGCAAGTGGCTGGCGCTGAGCCATGTGCCCGGCATTAGCTTCCGTCTGGCCTTTGTGGTAATTGCTATTATTTGCCTGATCGGCATGGTGGATACGTTGCGGCTCACTCGCGACGCAGGCTGTGCGGTGTCAAACAAGAACCGATAAGCCCGGACAGCGTACGCCGCCGGGCCAACAGCATTTAGCCAATGATTTCACGGACAAACGCTTCAATCGCTTTGTCCTGGCAGTTTTCAAAGAAGCACTGCTGGAAACGCGGGCCGGATACAGCCGTTTTCACCAATTCAGGATCGATAGCGCGCAGAGTATCAAGATAGTTTTCTTTGACGATCGCCGCTTTAACCTGATTCAGAATACCGGCGTTACGCACCTGTGGCTCTTTACGCTCCGGCGGATAACCCTCGCCGTTACGTCCCGTGAAGGCTTTTTCGAACATATAGCGTACGTTCAGCTCTGCGCCCCAACCGAAACCTTTCGCAAACGCCAGGGAGAGCGCATTACCGTTGTTGATTTGTGCGAACAGGAACGCATCTGCCGGGTCGAGGCAATAGCCGCACACGACGCCCGGATGGATATTCAGCGACATCATGGCGCCCTGACCCGTACCGCAACCGGTGACGACAAAATCGACAGCTTTAGAATTGAGCAGAATGCTGGCCATAATGCCAAGATGAATATAGGTCAGATGATGGTCATTTTCATCGCTCATCCCAACGTTAAACACCGGGAAACCTTTCTCATCAGCAACGGCTTTAAGCTCGTTATGAATGATCGCGTTTTTGCTTGCCTGGCTGTTTTCCATCATCAATGCAATTTTCATTGTGTCTTCTCCTGAATACGCCGCGGGGGTTCCGCCATGAGTCATAACATTCAGGCCACATTACTATTTTGCAAACTCACTTTCAAATTTAATGAAATTTAGTTTTAAAAAGTAATAATGTGCTCACATTTTTCCTTTGAAACAACCGATTTGCCTCATGCCGAAGACGCCGTTGTGATTACTTGCAGGTGATCGTTAAGTTATTCAGGCCATTGTCAGGCCGCAGTGTATGCAAGGATAGCCTATCACCGAACTTTCAGAGCGATATCATGAAGACCCTAATCCTAACCCTATTGCCGCTCGTGCTGACGGGATGCAGTATCACTAAACAGGCACAGGTCAGCGAAGCCAGCCCTATCACCGGTGTAGTGCGCTTGACTTACAACCAGGCCATGCTGCAGACGGCTCGTACCGACGATTATGTTGCCCAGGGTACGGCGACAAAGGAATGTCAGCGGATGGGATACGCCAGCGCGGTGGCGTTTGGCCAACCGGTTGCCACCTGCAGCGTTTATGCCGGTTCCTTGTGCATGAATACCACCATCACGCTCGCCTGGCAGTGCCACGGCGTCGCCGTCCCACAATCCCCCTCTTTTAATTACTAATATGCAGACCAGCATATTGCTGCTGGTCTTTTATTACGCCGGGTTTATTTTTACGATCTAATATCGTTAATGCGTTTTATTCCCATTCGCATTTTTAATAATTAAAATTATTATTTTACCTTTTGCAAATAAATAAATAACAAATTATAGTGATGCCACATCAATATATAATTACCGTTCGTGGAGCAGAACCATGCTGAAAACAGAAATGATCGACCAACTGAATGAGCAAATGAATCTTGAATTATATTCATCTCTGCTTTACCAACAGATGAGTGCGTGGTGCAGCTATCACAGCTTTGAAGGCGCCGCCGCGTTCCTGCGTCGCCATGCGCAGGAAGAGATGACGCATATGCAGCGTCTGTTTGACTACCTGACCGACACCGGCAGCTTGCCGTGCATTAATACCGTGCCATCACCGTTTGCTGAATACGCGTCACTGGATGAACTGTTCCGCGTTACCTATGAACACGAACAGCTGATCACCCAGAAAATTAATGAACTGGCGCATGCGGCAATGACCCATCAGGATTATCCGACCTTTAATTTCCTGCAATGGTATGTTGCCGAGCAGCACGAAGAAGAGAAATTATTTAAATCGGTTATTGATAAATTAACGCTGGCAGGCAAAAGCGGTGAAGGTCTTTATTTCATCGACAGAGAACTGGCCACGCTTGATACCCAGAATTAATTCTGTTGGCTAACGGTGGCGCTATACTACCGTTAGCCAGGAATATTAATGGCGGCAGATCTTACTTTCGTGCGTAGAGAAGCCGTCGTCTCTGGCAATAAACTTCCCCTTCGCCGCTAAGAACGCCACCAGCTCAGCCGCCGTCATGCCCTCAGCAGAACAGGTATGAAAACGTGCCTGCTCGCCAAAACGTGCTGTAATCGCCGCTTCAAGGCTGGCATTTGAATACTGTTCGCCAGACTCAATCATCATGTTGAGTACTTCGTGGCCGTGAATAGATTCCATACATTCTCCTCAATAAAGCCCATAGCCTAATGTGAACGGCTTTATGCTGCTTTGCGCTAACGCAGAAAAATGTCATCTGGAATACATCTTAACCACTCACCAAGTGTAAATATAATTATACACGTATTGTAACGGTCATTTGACGAAAATAGCGTTATGCCTTACTCTGCGCCGCAGATACAACTGTTGACTATCTCTGGGACAGAGGAAAGCGTGAAGAATAGAACTCTGGGTAGTGTTTTTATCGTGGCGGGAACCACGATTGGCGCCGGTATGCTGGCGATGCCATTGGCTGCGGCGGGCGTGGGATTTAGCGTCACGCTGGTGTTGTTAGTTGGGCTATGGGCACTGATGTGCTACACCGCGCTGTTGCTGCTCGAAGTGTATCAGCATGTCCCGGCAGACACCGGACTCGGCACGCTGGCAAAACGCTATCTCGGTCGCTACGGACAGTGGATCACCGGCTTTAGCATGATGTTTTTGATGTATGCGCTCACAGCGGCGTACATCAGCGGTGCGGGTGAACTTTTGGCCTCGAGCATCAGTGACTGGACCGGCACCAGCATATCCCCAACGATGGGCGTATTACTGTTCACCTTTGTTGCCGGGGGGGTGGTCTGTGTAGGCACTTCATTGGTTGATCTGTTCAACCGCCTGCTGTTCAGCGCCAAAATTATTTTTCTGGTCATTATGCTGGCGTTGCTGATGCCGCACGTCCATAAAGTCAATCTCCTCACGCTACCGCTGCAGCAGGGTCTGGCGCTTTCTGCCATTCCGGTTATCTTCACTTCATTCGGTTTTCACGGCAGCGTTCCCAGCATTGTCAGCTATATGAACGGCAATATCCGTAAATTACGCTGGGTGTTTATTACCGGTAGCGCCATCCCGCTGGTCGCCTATATTTTCTGGCAGTTGGCCACACTCGGCAGTATCAACTCATCAACCTTTATGGGGCTGCTCGCCGATCATGCGGGCTTAAACGGTTTATTACAGGCGTTACGTGAAGTGGTGGCCTCACCGCACGTTGAGCTGGCAGTGCATCTGTTTGCCGACCTCGCACTGGCGACCTCCTTCCTGGGTGTGGCGCTGGGCTTATTCGATTATCTGGCTGACCTCTTCCAGCGCCGTAATACTACAGCCGGAAGACTGCAGACCGGCGTAGTGACATTCCTGCCGCCGTTGGCCTTCGCCCTCTTCTACCCGCGCGGGTTTGTCATGGCACTGGGATACGCAGGTGTGGCCCTCGCGGTGCTGGCGCTGCTGATCCCGTCGATGCTGGTCTGGCAGAGCAGAAAACACAATCCTCAGGCGACGTATCGCGTTGCCGGCGGCGCTCCGGCACTGGCACTGGTGTTTATTTGCGGTATTGTGGTGATAGCGGTGCAGTTTTCAATTGCGGCAGGACTGCTGCCAGAAGTGGGTTAAAAAAAAGGGGGCTTAATGCCCCCATTGTCTTAGTGCAGACAGCACTGCTTATATTTTTTACCGCTGCCGCACGGGCACGGATCGTTACGTCCTACCTTGGCATCGACTTTAACCGGTACCTTCGCCGGGGCTTCCTGCGGGTGCGCCATCCAGTACGCGTGTAGATCCAACGCCGCCAGACGGATAGCCTCAACGCTCTCTTCAAACGCCTCTGGGGTCAGTTTTTCCACCACCTCGAAGTTTTCTTCCGTCCCGTGCAGCGCAATCGCCTCAAGCGCGGGTTTTAACGAATCCGGTAATGTGGACCAGTCAGACAACGCCACACCGCGCATATAGCCAAAGCACCACTCTTCCACAATCGTCAGCTCATGGCCTTCAATTTCGCGCAGGCCAAACAACGGTTCAAACTGCTCCGGGAATTCATCCAGACGATCGGCGGTATCCGCCATGTGCTGAAACGCCAGGTTCATAAAACGCGCCATTTCTTTTTCGGATGACCAGCGAGGGACATACTGCGCGCCGCCCCATATCGCGACCAGCCACTGCTCTGGCTCAATTTCAAAAGGTGAACTGAGCACTGCCGTCAGCAAGCCGTCCAGCTCTGAGACATCCAGAATCGCCTTATCGGTATTGTACTTGGTCAGTACATCATCCAGCCATTCCAGCTCGCTCTCGTTTAACGGTCCCGTTTTCATAACGCTTTTCCTTAGTCAATAATTCCTGCCTGTGAGTATCTTACATGGCTGGCAGAATAACTGATACCAATAGGCATAAACGGCTTACTGTTGCTCAATACGGTTTAGCGTGGCCGTGTATCCGGTTTTCGCCACTGCGTTCAGCAGCGTATCAGTAGAAAAACCGTGGGGCACGATGGCTTCGGCCTGTCGAGTCTTAAGCGAAGATTTGGCTTTGATCACGCCGTCGGTTTCGCGCAGCGCCTGGTTCACCGAAATAACGCACAGCGAGCAGGTCATATTTTGGATATCCAGCACCACTTTTTGATTGGCGGCCTGTACCCATAACGGCAGTAATAACCATCCCAGCAGCATTACTTTTTTCATTCAAACACCTCATAAAACCAGGCCACCAGCGTGGGGTAGAATAACACCGGCAAAATCAGCGCCACGGCGAACCAGTATAGAACGCGCATCTGCGTCAAGGTTAACCGCCCGGTACACCACAGCCGTTTAGAAAAATAGAGTCGCCAGAAGACCCGTAATAATAACCCTAACGTCAGCACCATCAGGGGGATACGTAAAAATTCAGCCTGGGTGAATACCGCAAAGCCCGCCGCGGAAATACCAAACAGCAGATATAACAGCGGCCCGACACAGCACAGACCGGCGGTAATCCCGCCCCCTTAGCGTTGTTCTGTTGCAACATAGCGGTAAGAGAACGCTTTAGGGTCATAGAAATTGATCGGATCGCCGTCCACTTCAGCATAAGGGTAACCAAAGTTGTTCATCGCACCCTGCTCGGTTGCCGGATACAGTTCAAAATCGCGTCCGTAGTTGAAACCCACCCAGTTCATTTCCCAGTTACCAAACAGGTAAGCGTTGACGGCCTGGACATCGGCATCCTGATGGGCTTTTTTCTCTGCCAGACGCATTTTGGTCACGTCTGCCGGGTCGCACGGCAACCAGCCGTAACCGGCCAGATAGAACTCAGCACGACAGTGCTGTCCACCACTAACATCGGCAATCCCTGCGCTGTCGGCTTTGCCAAACGCGCTTTTCGAATAGCGTTCCAGCTTAACGGCTTTCCCCAGGCGGATGCCAAACAGTTCTCGCGCAGGAATGCCGCTAGCCCGAGCCAGGGCCACAAAAACGGAACTCATGTCGGTACATTTTCCCTTAAGCTTGCCGCTTTTCAGGATCTCTGCGACATCGCCTGTCCCGCAGCCAATCACGTCATTATCACGCTCCATATAGCGACTCACCCACTCATAAATCAGGCGTGCTTTTTTCAGTGGATCCTGCTCCGTCCCGGTAATTTTACGCGCGGTTTCCTGAACCAGGCCATCGATGGGCGTATGCGCTGTCGGCAGCAGATACGGTTTGACATCCAGCGGGTAAATAATCTGCGCCGGCGCTTGCCAGGTTTTTAGCGCGTCATGTTTCAGCGGTTCCCAGTCGGTCGTTTCAATCTCAATATCGACCTTTATCAGCAACTCACCCTGCGAATCGGGCCAACTGGCAAACAGCGTTTTGGCGCCGTAGGTGTTATTAGTGGTGATGTACGCCTGCTTATAATTGCCGGTAAAGACAAGGTTTGTCATCTGCTGAAACGCGGTGTCTACCGGCAGCGGTATCCACAACTTCACCACGCCACGCGATCCCTGAGGTGGATTGAGTTGATAGGTTTGTGATAACACAAAACGTCGACGCGCCACCGGCGCTGCTAACGGCTCTGCGGCTTGTACTGTCTGGCTAACTATCGAAGGGCCGACGAATCCGGCGGCAGAAAGGAGTACGCTATTTTTAAGAAACTGGCGACGTTGCATTGCTGTCTGTCCATATTATGAGAGTTGAGCCACGGCGAGCGTAGGCGATCATCACAGCAGACAGACGCTGACGTAAAAAGGCGAGTCGATGGGGATTATTCATCAATAACAGACCTGTTAACTGTGAATGAAAAGAGAACCGATTAAGCCACTTTCGACCACAAGAGTACAGGCGCAATAAGAAAAAAGGCAAAGAATGCATAAAATATGCGAGTCCCTTACCTGACTCGCCATTACATTAAAACATATACACAGGAGCGCCTAATTTGCGGGCCAGTCCTCTGGCGCCCTCGCGCATAACCGTATCGTGATTCCAGCGAAATACGGGGGCGGCCAGCGGGGCAAGATAGTTCATCCAGCGAAGCGTGGTGCGAATGTTCCAGTCGTATCTGACGAGAGTCTCCTTACCTAATTCGACAAAAGACCATACCCCACGACCTTCAACCTCACCGCAGGCTTCTCCTTCAAGCAGAGAACACGGCTGAATATTCAGTACATTAATATCAAAGGTTAAACGATACGGCAGCGCCCCTTTCCAGGTATAACGGTGCAACGCGCCGATACCCAGCCCATCACCTTTCTTAATTTCGGTGACTCGCTCCAGATTTACCCACCACTCTGGCCACTGGTCCGGATGCGAGAACACCTCCCAGACCTCCTGGAGTGACGCCTCAACCCGCCAGACGGTAGAAAACTGATATTCGGCCATTGCGCTGGCTCCTTCAAGGCGTGAAGAAATTGGCAGGAAAACGGACGTTAACGATCAGTGAGTCCATCAGCACCGTTTCCAGCAGTTTTCCCTCCAGCGTGTAGCTCACCACTTTGGCAGGCAGCCCATAATAGTTATCTAACCAAAGGTCATAGCGATGAACACCATCAACAACCATTGCCTTCGCCCCCACCACCGAGACATAGGTGACCGAGCGCCCGGATAGATTCTCCACGCCAAGGGTGGTGGTGGTTCCCTCACGCTGCAGACGGCGAATATTCCCCAGCAAAACGCCGATGTCAGACCGGTCCACACGATGACCGCGCTCATCCTGAATCAGTGAATTAGTGGGCGACAGCGTCAAAACAGGCAACGTTCCCAGCCCAAATGGCCACAACGTCACCTTCCCACTGCCGGGGTTATAGGTCAGTACCGCACCTGCATGCGGTTGGGTGAAGTCCATTCGTACATAGCCGGGTTTTTTATAGCTATAGCGAATAATTTTGCTCGCCTCTGTCGTGGACGAGGAACGCATAACAACCTGATAGGATTGTATTTGATCAAACCTTTGTTGATAGCGACTGATGGGGTCTTGCGACGGCACAGACGCCACAGCAACGCTCACTGCTACTGGATACGCTATCGCGCTAAAAACGAGTAACGTTGCAGACATCATCGTCAAAGAGAGTAAGCCTCTCATGATCGTCTCCTGCATCAGTAGGGTCTGCAAACAGGAGCTATCACCTGTTACCTGCTTTCATTATAGGGGGGAATTCAGCGGTGCTGACTGGCTGGATAATCATTATTTTCACAGACACAGCGGTAAAATTAATCATGCCTACGTCGGGTACCAACGCTGCCAAACGCTATACTTGAATAGCCACATTTTTATCAGGTATTCATCATGAAACGGTCACGGGTACGTTCATACTTCGCCTTCACCGTACTGTTGATGACGTCATTCTGTGCTATTGCCAGCACCTTACAGGACCAGGCCGCAAGAGAGCGTGAATTAAGTGCGGCGCTGTCTACCGGCAACAGCGTCATCATCATTGGAGGAACGGAGGATTTCGGTTTCACGCTCAGGTCCCACAACAAAATCCATCGGTCTTTTGCGATTCAGGATGGCATTGGCGATCCCATTATGTTTAACCGTCTTCAGAACCAGAGTTACAATCCCGCCCGAGATGGGTTCAGTAATAACCCGGCCCACGGAGGATTTATGATGGGTGCACCGATTCGCAGGTAGATGCCTATTGAAACCTTGCCCTTAGAAACGATGCCGATGCGGGTCAACAAATTACAGGCACAACAAAACCACCCGTAGGTGGTTTCACGACACGGCTTATTGATTTAATTATTCAATTGGAATGGGACTTGAATCCACACAAGTCGAACACCAAGGCGAGGTTTAACTGATACAAAACGGAGAACGTAAAGCATGTCACAAGCGCTACCTCAACTGGATTGAGGTTGGCCGGATGAGTACGGGCATTTAGCACTTTCTAAAAGTGCCTCATCTTGCGCTAGTAAGGTAATCACGTCTCCAGCAATATCAGCCCTGATTCCAAGAGATTTGTGTGCAACATAGGCAGCAACAGCCAGCGGCCTCCATTTAAAGCAAGCGGCAATACGCCTGATCTCTTCAATAACCTTGAATGTGTCACATTCTAAGGCCAAGCTTGCACGCGCTGTGTCAAAAGATATTCGCTGAGCATTGGTCAGCGGGGGAAGCCTTTTAAGCTCTGCTGTGATTATTCGCTGAGCTTCAACACCTATAGAAGATCCGCCTTCGACTATCCCCGTCAATCCAACAAGTTTTCCACCATCACTACGGCTATTATCATCTTTGACCTGGAGCGGAACAGTCTGGGCCATCAGCTCGACATCCTGCTGAAGGAGATCGAGCAATTCGGGCATAATTTCAGGGTTAATGACACCTTTCAAAGCATCTACTCGTTTTGCCAAGGTCACAGGAGAGCAACCCAATCGAGTTGACATAGAAATAAGGCGATTTGCTATCATGAAAATGTCATTCAAGCCAATTAAAGGCTCACACTCGCTGCGGAGTATCATATCTTCACGTTGGGCATAATTTTGCTTAATGGGTTTCCTGACCTTAGGTTTTGCTTTTTGACTCGTATAGCCACGCAAAGCATCCTGCGTGCTTTCTATTAGCATGTTAATACTGTTTGTCAGATCTTCACTTCCTTTCAGACTGGAGGTGATCTGATGCATTTTATGAAGCCTTGCCAGCATTTCAGGCGTTGCGCTCCCTGACGCTATACTCTGGCTTATCTCATGCATATTTTTGATAATTCCAGTGGCAATTTGTGATGGGTCAGACGCAATATCTTTAACTTGGTGGCTATTTTGTATTGTACGCTCCATCAGTTTGAGCACGTCTTTCCAATCGGTTTTTACACCACATTTTAGGGCTTCAAGCCTGGAAATCGTATTACGAAGGCTGTGACATTTCGCCAAAGGGATGGCCTCGCCTACGTTTTTACCCATTCTCAGCCAATTAATAAGGGCAATAAAATCGTTTGCTGCAGAATCATTCAACCCTTCAACGACACGTTTTCTCACATCGGGATCAGAAAAGTTCGTTCTTGGCTTCGGAAGGCGATCATTTTTATGGTCGCTTGGTTTCTTCATACCGTTTACTCAGAATATTTTAATGAATCAAGCGTTGCTCGATGTCAGTAGAATCAGGGGTTAAAACAATACAACTCAATCAAATATAAGGATATTTACCTTATTGAGCAATATTGAAAACGGTCTTTCTCGTACTCTTTCACGGAGCGGTCATCACACATTGCCGTTCTTCAGGTTGGTCAGGTATGGATTCGGGTGAGCCCGTCATCGCTCAATCCGGACTTCAGCGACCATTGCACATATCAGTCGCAACTGAAGGGACGCCCACGTTAACGCCCTCTTGAATAGTGGATAAAAACACAGTATAAATACTGTATATTCATCCACCAGAAAGGCAGTGTGCAATGTTTGTGGAACTCGTTTATGACAAAAGAAATTTTGAGGGTTTACCGGGTGCAAAGGAGATTATTTTAGGTGAGTTGAGTAAGAGGGTTCACCGACTCTTCCCGGATGCGGATGTTCGAGTTAAACCGATGATGACACTACCGGGGATCAACACAGATGCCAGTAAGCACGAGAAAGAACAGATAAGCCGAACCGTTCAGGAAATGTTTGAAGAGGCTGAGTTCTGGCTGGTGTCAGATTAAACATCTCTGATTCATCATACTGGGTAAGTACAACCCGCCGCGAGTGGCAGTCATTCAAGACTCACACTTCAAACATTCGCCAGTCAACCGCTGCCATATCTTTACATACAGTGTGGTGGCGGCAAATTTCCCGACTTTGATTTCCAATTCACTTTTCTCGTTCTGAAAGCAAAAGAGCATTTTGTTGTTACATTTGCGGTGAGGCAGTAATGCCCTCTTTTTATGGCGAAACATTGGTGAACCTGAAGTACAAAAACAAAAAAACCACCCGTAGGTGGTTTCACGACACTGCTTATTGCTTTGATTATTCTTTTCTTTCCCATGGTGCCCGGAGTGGGACTTGAACCCACACAGCCTTACAGCCGAGGGATTTTAAATCCCTTGTGTCTACCGATTTCACCATCCGGGCTCGGGAAGAAATTGGAGGCGCGTTCCGGAGTCGAACCGGACTAGACGGATTTGCAATCCGCTACATAACCGCTTTGCTAACGCGCCGAAATCTTCAGGCTTTTCAGCCAACACCCGCATATTGCCGATGTTTTAAATTTGGAGCGGGAAACGAGACTCGAACTCGCGACCCCGACCTTGGCAAGGTCGTGCTCTACCAACTGAGCTATTCCCGCATCACCAAGTGACTTTGTTAATCACTTGATTTTACTATCGTCTGGCAATCTGTGCTGCCGTTCGATGCGTTGCATTCTACTTACCTGACGCACTGAGTCAACGATATTTTTCACCACTTTCGATCGTTTGCTGAAATTTGCGTCGAAACGATCACTGATCAAGCAAATCTCCACGTGCAGCTCTCAAATACTGGAACATTGACCACAATGTCAGTATCGCCGCAACGAAGAAAAGCGCGATCCCGGCGTATTCAACCCAGATATTTGGCCGCCACAGCAACCACGCCAGTGCCGCCATTTGTGAGGCGGTTTTGACTTTACCGATCCATGACACGGCTACGCTGTTGCGTTTCCCCAGCTCGGCCATCCATTCGCGCAGTGCTGAAATGATAATTTCACGGGCGATCATCGTCGCAGCAGGTAATGTTACCCACCAGCTGTGGTAGTGCTCCGCCACCAGCACCATGGCGATAGCCACCAGCACTTTATCGGCGACCGGATCGAGGAAGGCGCCAAAACGCGTGCTTTGGTTCCAGCGGCGTGCCAGAAATCCGTCAAACCAGTCGGTAACCGCCGCGATACAGAAGATCAGCGCACTAACAAAGGGAGCCCAGGTAAATGGCAGATAAAACGCCAATACAAAGAATGGGATCAGAATGACGCGAAACAGCGTGAGCAATGTAGGGATATTAAATTGCATATGACGGATAACTATCTGTTGTCAGTGAAATTACCCCTATGTTGCTACAGAGGGCCTAATGTTTCAACGAGTAGAAGATCTTTTCTGCCAGACCTTGCGAAATACCCGGCACTTTTGCAATTTCTTCGACACTTGCGTTACGAAGCCCTTGCAAACCGCCCATGTACTTTAGCAGCATCTGGCGACGTTTTGGTCCAACGCCCTCAATGGTTTCCAGGGTACTGGTGCTTTTCACCTTCGCCCGTTTTTTACGGTGTCCGCTGATAGCGTGATCGTGTGATTCATCGCGAATATGTTGAATCACGTGCAGCGCAGGCGAATCTGGCGGCAAGCTGAACCCCTCACCTTCCGGTTCAAAAAACAACGTTTCCAGGCCAGCTTTACGATCCGCCCCTTTTGCCACGCCAAGCAGGAGCGGATGGCTTTTATCCCAGGGCACATCCAGTTCAGCAAATACCGCTTTCGCCTGCCCCAGTTGACCTTTGCCACCGTCGATCAGAATAACGTCCGGGATCTTACTTGCTTCAATCGCCTTGCCATAACGGCGGCGCAGCACCTGATTCATCGCTGCATAATCATCACCGGGGGTAATGCCGGTAATATTATAGCGGCGGTATTCAGCACGTAGTGGTCCATTAGCATCGAAAACCACGCAGGAGGCTACCGTCTGCTCGCCCATGGTATGGCTGATGTCAAAGCACTCCATACGTTTAACCGCCGGTAGCTTCAGCACCGATGCCAGCGCCGTCAAACGTTGTGTAATGGTGGACTGCTGAGACAGTTTGGTGGTCAGCGCCGTTGCAGCATTGGTACGCGCCAGCTTCAGGTAGCGCGCGCGATCGCCACGCGGCTTCGTCTGGACGTTAATCCGCCGCCCAGCGAGCTCAGACAACGAATCGGCCAGCAGCGTTTTATCGCTCAGATTAAAATCGAGCAGGATCTCGCCGGGCAAGGTGCGCATCTGGCTGCCCTGTAAATAAAACTGTCCGACAAAGGTCTCGACCACTTCGCCCAGTTCCGTTCCCCCCGGTACTTTAGGAAAATAGCTGCGGCTACCCAGCACTTTTCCCTGACGGATAAACAAAACATGCACGCAGGCCATCCCGGCATCAAACGCCACGCCGATAACGTCAAGGTCATCTCCGGTGTTGGAAACAAACTGTTTTTCGGTGACACGGCGGACGGCCTGAATTTGGTCACGAATACGCGCGGCCTCTTCAAATTCCAGATTCTGACTGGCCTTTTCCATCCGGGCGATCAATTGCGTTAACACCTGATCATCTTTGCCGGACAAGAACAAGCGGACGTAGTCAACCTGCTGCGCGTACTCGTCTTCGCTCACCAGACCGGCGACGCAGGGACCGAGACAGCGGCCAATCTGATATTGCAGACAAGGGCGCGAGCGGTTGCGGTAGACACTGTTTTCGCACTGACGAATTGGGAAAATTTTCTGCAACAGTGCCAACGTTTCACGCACGGCATAGCCGTTAGGGAATGGACCGAAGTATTCGCCTTTGGCATGCTTCGCCCCACGATGCATCGCCAGGCGCGGGTGGGTATCACCGCTAAGAAAGATAAAGGGGTAAGACTTATCATCGCGTAACAGCACGTTGTAGCGCGGCTGGTACAGCTTGATGTAGTTATGCTCAAGCAACAACGCTTCGGTTTCAGTATGCGTCACCGTCACATCAATCTGCTGAATAAGCGCCACCAGCGCTTCTGTTTTACGCGACGCGAGGTTGCTGCGGAAGTAGCTGGAAAGCCGCTTTTTCAGATCCTTCGCTTTACCGACATAGATAACCGTCCCGGCGGCATCGTACATACGATAAACGCCGGGCTGGCTGGTGACGGTTTTCAGGAACGCTTTGGCATCAAACTGTTCGGTCACTGGCTTGTTAACGTCTCCGCATTACACAGGCCATGGCGAATTGCCAGGTGAGTCAGTTCTACGTCGCCGTGAATGTTTAATTTACTGAACATTCGATAGCGATAGCTGTTCACCGTTTTCGGACTGAGATTCAGCTGCTCCGAGATCTCATTGACCTTCTGGCCTTTGGTGATCATCAGCATAATCTGCAATTCGCGTTCAGACAAACTGGCAAACGGTGTTTCCGTTTTCTCCGGCTCAATTTGGCTGAGCGCCATCTGTTGAGCGATATCAGAAGCAATATAGCGCTGTCCGGAATAAACGGAGCGAATGGCGCTAACCACTTCCTGAGGTGCAGCGCCCTTGCTCAGATAACCTGCGGCCCCGGCCTGCATGACTTTTGCGGGCAATGGGTTTTCAGTATGAACGGTCAACATGATCACTTTTATGTCAGCCGTAGAACGCGCAATTTTACGTGTTGCTTCAAGCCCACCAATACCGGGCATATTCATGTCCATCAGCACGACGTCGGCGGAATTTGAGCGACACCATTTCACAGCATCTTCGCCGCAGCACGCTTCGCCGACAACTTTAATGCCTTTTATATCTTCAAGAATGCGTCGTATCCCTGCGCGCACCAGTTCATGGTCATCAACAAGAAAAACGTTGATCAAAGGAATATCTCCAGAATAGGGATAACGCTACCGATAGTTAATCGGTCCTATGTTAACGGGTTTTATCTCAACTTTGAAATGTAAAAAACATCCGTCTTCCGATTTTGCTCTCGTTTTTGGAAATTAGATTGTACGCCGCGTGGAAACATTCACTGCTGACGGCGTTCTGCCGGGGTTATATACGAATCGCTGTTTCAAAATGGTGACAAAAAAATCATATTCTTCAGTTGAATGCTAAATAGGCGGGCAAAGTTGTAACAATAATTAACGAGTAAAAAACTCGAAATATACAAAGAATGGAGAAAATATATGCACTGCAACATCTTGTTTATTTTAATGTCGCGGTTAATGTTTGTGCGAAAAACAGCCACTGATATTTTTAGCCGCGCTTATGGTATACTCCGCCGCCTTAACATTTGCCATCGCACTTTTTCATAGAGACATAACGAGGAAAATAAATGAGTACGCCTGATTTTTCCACTGCTGAGAATAATCAAGAACTGGCTAACGAAGTCACCTGCCTGAAAGCCATGTTAACGCTGATGCTGCAGGCAATGGGACAAGCCGATGCAGGCCGCGTGATTCTTAAGATGGAAAAACAGATCGCGCAGATTGAAGATCAATCCCAGGCGGCGGTATTTTCCAACACTGTTAAACAGATTAAACAGGCCTACCGCCAGTAATAAGAAACCGGCTGATAGCATTGCAATCAGCCGGTTTTGCGTCTGACACTCAGAACGACAACTTATTCAGATAAGCCCGGTCGCTGCAGCATAGCAGGCAATCTGCGTTTTGTTTGGTGCGTTAAACTTCTTCTGCATATTCTTCTGATGGAAGTTCACGGTATTTTCAGAAATCGACAGGATCATCGCTATTTCTGCCGACGTTTTTCCCTCTGCGGTCCATTTCAGTATTTCTTTCTCCCGCTTACTAAACCGCATCTCTGGCGCCATGACCATATCATCTTCCAGTCGCGTCAGGACGGAGAGACTCTCCCTTACCAGCAATTGCATTCTGAGTTCCACTTCATCCTGCGCAAAGCGGCCATTACGCACGCTCGCACACGAGACAGAAAGAAAACCCTGCGCCCGGTTCGGCAGCATTAAGCATTGCGTCATCCCCTTGCGTAAACCGTGATTACGCGCCGCATCCCAAAGCGGTTGTGCATCGCGAAATAAGGTATCGTCCCAGGGAAGATGGCCCTGTTTGAAGTTTTCTGGTTTAAGCACGGGGTCAATCGCGAGATAATTTTCGGACTGATAATGTGCCACCCACGCTTTGGGGTAAGTTGTATGAAGCGCCGTCTTAGGTCGGGTAAACGGCACGGGGTGACGAACACAAAGAGCGTAAAAATCGAACTCCAGATGCTGTGTCTGATGTTGTAATTCGGTATAGACGTCATCTGCCGTCGCCATTTCCTGAAAGCGTAACAGCATGCTCCGTCGCCAGGTGAAGAAATCGTGATCCTGCATACTAAGTGGTCATGTCCCTGAGATTGATAATCATCACAAATGAGAATGAAACAAACTAACACATAAATGTATTTTATATATGCAGATTATCGGACAAGAATGGATTTACTTGAGTATTACGCATAATCAGAGCAGGTTGATGCGACGCAGCGTTAATAATAAAGCAGTAATAATAAATAGTTATGCGGCTTGTGCTCACCAAAAATCTATTTCGGTGAGCACCGTAGGGTTATTATTGCATTAAGAATTTTTCCAGAAACTGACGCGTTCGCGGTTGTTGGGGCGCGGTAAACAGCGATTTTGCCGGTCCCTGCTCCACAATGCGCCCCTGATCCATAAATATCGCGCGGTCAGCAACGTCGCGCGCAAAGCTCATTTCATGCGTCACAATCACCATGGTGCGTTTTTCCTGCGCCAGTTGACGAATGGTATTCAGCACCTCGCCAACCAGTTCAGGATCGAGTGCTGACGTTGGTTCATCAAACAGGATCACCTCCGGGCGCATGGCCAACGCCCGGGCAATTGCCACGCGCTGCTGCTGTCCACCGGATAACCGACGCGGATAGCTGGTCTCTTTACCCGCCAGGCCCACCTTTGCCAGCAACTCACGTGCGCGCGCCGTTGCTTCGGCTTTCGGCTCTCCCTTCACAATCACCGGACCTTCAATAATGTTTTCCAGCACCGTACGGTGAGGAAACAAATTAAAGTTCTGGAACACAAACCCCACATGCTGGCGCAGCTGACGAATCAACCCTTTCTGCTGATTGAGTGAACGCGCCGTATCAATGGTAATGTCACCGACTTTAATCGTGCCCGCCTCAGGCTGTTCCAGCAGATTAATACTGCGCAGCAACGTGGTTTTCCCTGAGCCGCTAGGCCCGATAATCGCCACAACTTCACCGGGTTTTACCTCAAGATCGATACCGTGGAGCACCGTTTGCCCGTGAAATTTTTTCACCAGGTTTCTGACTTCGATCGCACTCATTTCGGCTCTCTCTCCTGGCGGTTCAGTTGTTCTTCAAAATAGTTCTGCAGTGCGGACAGCACCGTCGCCATTACCCAGTAAATCAGTGAGGCCGCCAGATACATGGTGAACACTTCCAGCGTACGTGAGGTGATCAACTGTGCCTGACGGAACAGTTCCGGTACCTGGATTGTCGCCGCCAGCGAGGTGTCTTTTACCAGGCTGATAAAGCTGTTGCTCAACGGCGGCAAAGCCACGCGCGCCGCCTGCGGCAGGATCGCCCGCCGCATGGTCTGCCAGCGTGTCATGCCGATACTGGCGCCCGCCTCCCACTGACCTTTATCAATCGAGGAGATAGCCGCACGCAGCGTTTCAGCCGCATACGCTGCGGTGTTCAGCGACAAACCAATCATCGCCGCCGGGATCGGGTCCAGCTCAATGCCAAACTGCGGCAGACCGTAGTAGATCATAAACAGTTGGGCGATAAGCGGTGTGCCGCGAAAAATAGAAATATAGACGCGCGCCAGCCAACGCACCGGCAGCAACGGCGACAGGCGCATCAGAGCGAGAATAAACCCCAGCACCAGACCAAAGAACATCCCACCGATACTCAGCTGCAGCGTAAATACCGCGCCTTTAAGCAGGAAGGGCAGTGAATCAACCACCAGTTGGATACTTTCTTGCATTAGCGTTTTTCTACCTTGCCATTACACGTGAGGATGGTAGGCAAACAGCGCAGGTGCCCCACCGGTATGAATAAACAGGACCGGACCTTCATCCTTGAAGCGCTTCTGGCTGATACCGTCAATCAGGCCCGCCATTGCTTTGCCGGTATACACCGGATCCAGCAAGATGCCTTCCAGACGCGCCAGCAGTTTCACCGCTTCCATGCCCTCTTCGTTTGGTGTGCCATAGCCCGGTGCAAAATAGTCATCCCATAACAGAATATCCGCCGAGGCGGTCAGTTCCAGTTCACGAGCCACGTCCTGCTGCAGGGTTACCACTTTTGGCTTTTGATCGGCGACGCTGCGCGAAACGGTCACCCCTATCAGCTCGACGTTGGGCATTAGCTGTTCCAGCCCCACCGCCAGACCCGCATGGGTGCCCGCGCTGCCTGAAGCCACCACCACAGAGGACAGCGCTACCGCGCCTTCGCACTGCTGGGCAATTTCCAGCGCACTTTCAACATAGCCCAGCGCGCCCAGCGCATTCGACCCGCCGACCGGGATCACATACGGTCGGAACCCCTGCGCTTCAATCCGCGTCGCCAGCGCCTGAAGTTGTGCATTCGGGTCGGTCAGCGCGTCGCACATTTCAACCTGGGTATTAAACAGATCTAACAACAGACGGTTACCGTTGCTGAGATAGTTTTCTGCCGTGGTGCCAATCGGGTTTTCCAGCAGCGCCACGCAGTGCAGCCCGAGCTTTGCCGCCACCGCCGCCGTCTGGCGCACGTGGTTCGACTGAATGGCCCCGGCGGTAATCAGCGTATCAGCCCCTTCGCGCAGCGCATCTGCCGCCAGGAACTCCAGCTTGCGCAGCTTATTGCCGCCCATCGCCATTGGCGTGACGTCATCGCGTTTAATAAAAATGTCGCGTCCGAGATAATCAGAGAAGCGCGGGAGATATTCGAGCGGCGTTGGCGCGCCAATAAATTCCAGACGTGGAAAGCGCGTTAAATTATGCAGCGGCATACAGCCTCCGGTATTCGTTGTGGTGATGTTCTTTTTATTATGCACGTTCAGGCGCAATGAAATAAAAAAAGGCGCTGTTAAAGGCGCCTTTTTTATCCGGATGACGATTATTTCGTCACATCCGCCCCAAACCATTTTTCAGACAGGGCTTTCAGGGTACCGTCTTTCTGCATCTCTGCAATGGCAGCATCGACCGCTTTCAGCAGATCGTCATTACCTTTACGCAATGCCACGCCGGATGCCTGGCGGGAGAAGGCTTCACCGGTCACGGCCAGCGTGTCTTTGGTTTTCTTCACCAGATCCAACGCGGCCAGACGATCAACCAGAATCGCATCGATACGACCGACGCGCAGATCCTGATATTTGGTCGGGTCATCATCATAGGTACGAATATCAACGCCCTGCACGTTCTGGCGCAGCCACTCTTCGTAGTTGGTACCCAGACCGACGCCGACTTTTTTGCCTTTCAGGTCAGCCGCGGTTTTAATCACGCCTTCGTTGCCTTTTTTCACCAGCGCCTGGATACCAGAGACCGTATATGGGGTAGAGAAATCGTATTTTTTCTGACGTTCGTCAGAGATGGTTACCTGGTTAATCACCACATCAATACGTTTGGAGTCTAAAGAGGCCAGCATGCCATCCCACTTGGTCGGCTTCAGCGTCGCTTTCACCCCGAGATGCTTGGCCAGTTCTTCGGCAAATTCGACTTCAAAACCGGTCAGCTTGCCGTCATCACCCTGAAAACTAAACGGGGGATAGGTCCCTTCCAGGCCCACCAACAGCGTACCGCGCTCTTTCACTTTATTTAACAGACCTTCGTCGGCAAATGTTTTTGCGCTCATACCGGCGACAAGTGCCACAGCCATTACACCCATCAGAGCCTGACGTCCCAGACGTGCTAATTTCATAGTTACCCCGAATATTGTCATTAGTGACTATCATTTATGACAGTAGTGTAGAGCGTTTACCGCTATTTACAAACACGACTCCGTTACACCTTATTCGTTTTTAATATATATCAGAACTGGCTGTCCAGGAGGATTTCTGCATCTGGCCGACAGGTGCATGCGCCTTGAACTGCTCATATTTGCGCAGCGCAATGCGGTAATTATTGGTGCTGGTCTCCGGCAGCCACGGGGCGAGGTTTTCGTCGAGGAAGCCTTCCTGCAGCAGGTCATGGGAGATGTTCTGTTCGGTCAGATGATTACCGAGGCGGCGCAGGCGAACCACATATTCGCGCACCGTGCCGTGGCTCATTTCGGTTTGTTCAAACAAAAACTGTTTAAACCCGATGATGTCAAAAAAGTCGCTCTGTTCTTTGCAGTGTAAATCACCGCAAAAACGGCATAACGCCACCCACTCTTTTTTCTCCTGCTCCCAGGCGGCGGCGTCCAGTAACATATCGAGCCGGGCAATAGCGATTTTATTCACAATCTGGCCGCGGCGGACCAGCGTGATCCTGTCGAGCAACTTATAGCAATGGGCGCAATGCGTCTGGCTGTGTTTGAAATCTTTGAGGTAGCGGCTTAGAGGCCGTCTTTTTGATTGCTGCACCGTCATGAGAACTCCTGGTAGTCAATTCGTTATGCGGCATTGTTCAGGGGCAATGATTACCCCCTATAGCTTACCCAGCTTGGTGCGTAGACGTTTGATGGCCTGACTGTGCAACTGGCTAACCCGTGACTCACCGACTTCCAGAACAGCACCAATCTCTTTCAGATTCAGCTCTTCCTGGTAATACAGCGTCAGCACCAGCTTTTCACGCTCCGGCAATGCGTCAATCGCATCCATCACGCGCTGGCGTAAATTGCCATCAAGCAGTTGCTGTAACGGGTTTTCTTGCTGGTTTTCTTCCGTCACCAGCTCAATACTATCGCCATGCTCTTCCCGCCACTCGTCGTAGGAGAAGAGTTGGCTGTTATTGGTATCAAGCAACATCTGACGATACTCTTGCACAGGAATAGCCAGACGCTCCGCCACTTCGGTTTCCGTCGCGTTACGCCCGAGTTCCTGCTCCAGTTGTCCCATCGCCTGTGCCACTTCGCGGGCATTGCGCCGAACGCTACGCGGCACCCAATCCCGGCTGCGTAGTTCATCCAGCATAGCCCCACGAATACGCTGCACTGCGTAAGTGGTAAATGCCGTTCCTTGCAGAGCGTCATATCGGTCAACTGCATTCAATAACCCGATGCCGCCCGCTTGTAGCAGGTCATCCAGTTCTACGCTCGCCGGCAAGCGCACCTGAAGGCGCAATGCTTCGTGACGCACCAACGGTACATAACGCTGCCACAGCGAGTGTTTATCCATTACACCTTCAGCGGTATACAGTGAATTCACGATAAACAGCCCTGCGTTAAATGAGTTATCGGCATGATTATCCGTTTCTGCAGGGGTTTTAATCGGGTGAATAGTGGGTGAAATAAGGGGTTATTTGAGGGTTACGGGTAAAGCGGAATGTAAAAAACCCCGCCGGAGCGGGGTTTGCGCGATAAGTGTAAATTAACGCAGCAGAGACAGAACGTTCTGCGTAGTCTGGTTTGCCTGCGCCAGAACAGAAGTCCCCGCCTGTTGCAGAATGTTTGCACGAGACATGTTGGACACTTCGGTCGCGTAGTCAGCATCTTCGATACGGCTACGGGCTTCAGACAGGTTGTTGACGGTGTTACCCAGGTTGGTAACGGTAGAGTTGAAACGGTTCTGTACCGCACCCAGGTCGGAACGCAGGTCAGCTACTTTAGACAGCGCCGCGTCGATTTTCGCCAGCGGGCTTTCGGTTTTCGCGGCAGCGACTTCGTTCAACGCAGTACCGGATTTGAAGTTGTGGTCTTTTACGCTGGACGCCAGGTACTGTTTACCACCTACGGTAGCGATTTCAGTTTTACCGTTCACACCACCAAACTGAACAGCTGCTTCTTTGCTAACACCTTTATCGTCGGTGTATGCAACAGTTTTAGCTGTGATTTTGCCGTCTTTATAATCAGCAGCGTAGTATTTGCCACCGTTTTCCAGAGCATAGCCGCCATCAATCACTTTGCCGTTTTTGTCTTCAAAAGACATTTTCACCAGAGTGGTGTTGGCAGCAGTTGCACCGGTAACACCTGCATCAACCAGCGCTTTTGCTGCATCAGTTGTAACTGGTTTCGCTGCCGGGGCATCAACAACCTGATTTTTGGTAACGGTTGTAGTTTCTGCTTTGGTAATGTTTGTATCTTTAGCACCAAAGCTTACAACACCAGTACCCGCATCGATTGTCGCCTTGTACATGCCGTTACCTTTAGCTGGATCTGTTTCATCCGAACCAGTAACGCTTATGTAATGCTGGCCATCTTTAAACTCAATCGTCGCCTTGCCTTGACCAGCAGTTCCTCCAACGTTAGTATCAATTGCCCCTTGAGCAGGTCCAGTAAGAGCAACACCGTCTTTATAGGTACCCGCACCTACAACTGTAGCACTAGTCTTATAACCATCCTGCACGCTCAGGCTATCCAGACCCAGCGTTTTGGAGTTGATTTCTTTCAGGTTGATATCGATGGTTTCGCCATCGTTGGCACCGACCTGGATAGTCAGGGTGTTGTCTTTCGCCAGTACTTTCACGCCGTTGAACTGGGTCTGACCGGATACGCGGTCGATTTCGTTCAGACGCTGAGTGATTTCAGCCTGGATGGAGTCGAGGTCAGACTGGGAGTTAGTACCGGTAGAAGACTGAACCGCCAGCTCACGAACACGCTGCAGGTTGTTGTTGATTTCAGACAGAGAACCTTCAGTGGTCTGCGCGATGGAGATACCATCGTTGGCGTTACGGGACGCCTGAGTCAGACCTTTGATGTTAGAGGTGAAGCGGTTAGCAATCGCCTGACCTGCAGCATCGTCTTTCGCGCTGTTGATACGCAGACCGGAAGACAGACGCTCGATAGCGGAGCTCAGGGAAGACTGAGATTTGTTCAGGTTGTTCTGGGTCAACAGCGACAGGCTGTTTGTATTGATGACTTGTGCCATGATCTTTTCCTTATCAATTACAACTTGATGTTATTGGGCCGTTGCCCACGGTTTCTGACCGTAACCCATGTATCGGCACGTTAATTTCGAACTTTAGAAAATTTTTAGTTTCCGCCCTCTTTTTTCTTAGCCGCGGAAATACCCTCTTTAATTGCCACTATTCCGGGCATTATTTTTGCAAAACTATTATTAAACTTTGCGCGCAGATTGCCGATAAAGCGGTTAACTACTGTTTGCAATCACAAGGAATTAGGCATGCCTTCATTTACATCACTGGGCGTTGGTTCGAACTTACCGCTGGATACATTGCTAACAAACTTAACAACCGCTGAGAAAAAGCGTTTAACGCCCATTACCCAGCAACAAAGCGCTAACACCTCGCGCTTGACCGCCTACGGCACGCTGAAAAGCGCGTTAGAAAAATTTCAGACGGCAAATACCGCACTCAACAGCGCCGATCTGTTTAAAAGCACCACGGCCACCAGCAGCACAGAAGATTTGAAAGTCAGCACCAGCGCAGGTGCCGCACCAGGGAAATACACCGTCAGCGTCAGCCAACTGGCGCAGGCACAGTCGTTATCGACTACGGCCAAAATTAGCTCGACGAAAGAACAATTAGGTGACACCAGCGTTGATGAACGCACCATCACAATTACGCAAGCCGGTCGTACAAAGCCGCTGGAAATCAAACTCGGCAAAGGTGAAACCTCGCTCGAGGATATTCGTGATGCGATTAATGATGCCGACAGCGGTATTTCGGCAAGCCTGGTAAAAATTAAAGAAGACGATTACCAGTTAGTGTTAACCGCTGAAAGCGGCACCGAGAGCGAAATGACCATCTCGGTGGATAAAGATGCAAAACTGAGCGAATTACTCTCCTATGACAGCAAAGCTGGCAGCGGGAAGATGAAACAGCTGGTTGGCGCGCAAAATGCGCAGTTGACCGTCAACGGCATCGATATTGAACGTCAAAGCAATACCGTGACCGACGCCCCGCAGGGCATTACGCTGCAGCTGACCAAAGAAATAAAAGATGCGTCCATCACGGTTGTCAAAAGTGATGAGAAAGCCACCGCGGCGATTAAAACCTGGGTGGATGCCTACAACTCGCTGGTCGATACCTTTGGCACGCTGACCAAATATAAAGAAGTCGAACCGGGCGAAGCGGCCAGCACCGATAACGGCGCGCTGCTGGGTGACAGCGTTTTACGTACCATTCAAAACGGTATCCGCGCACCGTTTGCCAACAGCGGTAGCGAATCCTCGTTTAAAACCATGTCTGAGATTGGCATTACCCAGGACGGCGGAACCGGTAAGCTGAAAATTGATGACGAAAAGCTGGCTAAGGCGCTGAAAGATAACACCGCAGCCACCCGTGAACTGCTGGTTGGCGATGGTAAAGAAAGCGGGATTACCACCAAGATTGCCACTGAAATTAAAGGTTATCTGGCCGATGACGGCATTATCGACAATGCACAAGACAATATTAACGCCAATCTGAAAATGCTGACCAAGCAGTATCTGAACGTAAGTAACAGCATTGACGAAGTGGTGGCGCGCTATAAAGCGCAGTTTACCCAGCTCGATTCCATGATGAGTAAGCTCAACGGCACCAGTACCTATCTGGGCCAACAATTTTCAGCGATGAACAATTCCTGATAACACGAGGTAAGCATGTATACCGCGAGCGGTACCAAAGCCTATGCACAGGTCAGCGTGGAAAGCGCCGTGATGAGCGCCAGCCCGCATCAGCTGATCGAAATGTTGTTTGATGGCGCGCACAGCGCGCTGGTGCGCGCTCGCCTGTTTATGCAACAGGGTGATATCGTCGCCAAAGGCGAGGCCTTAAGCAAAGCCATCAATATTATTGATAATGGCTTAAATGCCGGTTTGGATCATGAAAAAGGAGGTGAACTTGCCACTCATCTGTCTGCGCTATACGCATACATGGTCCGGCGTTTATTGCACGCAAATTTGAATAATGACTGTCAAGCAATTGAAGAAGTCGAAGGGTTGCTCGGCAACATTGCGGAAGCCTGGAAGCAGATCTCACCGAGTGCATCATCCCAGGAGTCGCGTTAATGACCTCAGCCGTGGAGTTTGTCAACCGTTGGCAGCGCATCGCGCTACTCAGTCACTCGCTGCTGGAACTGGCGCAGCGCGGTGAATGGGACCTTTTACTGGAACAGGAAGTTAGCTATCTGCAAAGTATTGAAGTGGTCATGGAAGACGAGGCTCCACCGGGCATTACGCGAGGTATTCAGAACATCGTGGCCGGGTATATTAAACAGACGCTGGATAATGAACAGTTACTCAAAGCATTGCTGCAACAGCGGCTGGATGAACTCAGTGGGCTTATTGGTCAGTCGACCCGCCAGAAGACGCTGAATAACGCCTATGGTCGTCTTTCCGGTATGCTGCTGGTACCCGACGCCCCTACCGCATCGTAATTTTTTCCCGTCTCGTCTGAATAATCTTCCATACTCCAGAGGTCGGCCAAACGACTTCTGGAGCACGGAAGATGAAAAATCCTACGTTATTGCAGTACTTCCACTGGTATTACCCTGAGGGCGGTCAGCTGTGGCCCGAACTTGCCGCACGCGCAGGCGGCCTCAACGATATCGGCATCAATATGGTGTGGCTGCCGCCCGCGTATAAAGGCGCGTCCGGTGGCTACTCGGTTGGCTACGACTCCTACGATCTGTTTGACCTCGGCGAGTTCGACCAAAAAGGCACCGTCGCCACCAAGTACGGTGATAAAAACCAGCTGCTGGCCGCCATTGATGCGCTGAAACACAACGACATTGCGGTACTGCTGGACGTGGTGGTCAACCACAAAATGGGGGCTGATGAGAAAGAGCACATTCGCGTCCAGCGCGTAAACACCGATGACCGCACGCAGATTGACGATGAGATTGTCGAATGCGAGGCCTGGACCCGCTACACCTTCCCGGCCCGCGCCGGGCAATATTCACAGTTTATCTGGGACTTTAAATGCTTCAGCGGCATCGACCATATTGAAAATCCCACCGAAGACGGCATTTTTAAAATCGTCAACGATTACACCGGAGAAGGCTGGAACGATCAGGTGGATGACGAACTCGGCAACTTTGACTACCTGATGGGCGAAAATATCGATTTTCGTAATCACGCCGTCACCGAGGAGATCAAATACTGGGCGCGCTGGGTGATGGATCAAACCCAGTGCGACGGCTTTCGCCTCGATGCCGTCAAGCATATCCCGGCCTGGTTTTATAAAGAGTGGATCGAACACGTGCAAGAGGTGGCCCCCAAACCGTTGTTTATCGTCGCTGAATACTGGTCCCATGAAGTCGACAAACTGCAAAACTACATCGACCAGGTGGAGGGGAAAACCATGCTGTTCGACGCCCCCCTGCAGATGAAGTTTCACGAGGCTTCACGTCAGGGACGCGATTATGACATGAGCCAGATCTTCACCGATACGCTGGTGGAAGCCGATCCGTTCCATGCGGTGACGCTGGTCGCCAATCACGACACCCAGCCGCTACAGGCGCTGGAGGCCCCGGTCGAACCGTGGTTTAAGCCGCTGGCCTACGCGCTGATCCTGCTGCGCGAAAACGGCGTGCCGTCGGTGTTCTACCCCGATCTGTACGGCGCGCATTATGAAGATACCGGCGGGGATGGCCAAACCTATCCCATCGACATGCCAATCATTGAACAGCTTGATGAACTGATTCTGGCCCGTCAGCGTTTCGCCCACGGCGTGCAAACGCTGTATTTTGATCACCCCAATTGCATCGCCTTTAGCCGCAGCGGTACCGACGACGACCCCGGCTGTGTGGTGGTGCTGTCCAACGGCGATGACGGCGAAAAAAGCATTGCGCTTGGCGCGAACTACGGCAATAAAACCTGGCGTGACTATCTGGGGAATCGCGAGGAAAGCGTGGTCACCGATGAAAACGGCGAAGCGACGTTTTTCTGCAACGGCGGCAGCGTCAGCGTGTGGGTGATTGCAGAGGTGTTGTAATCTTCTCCCCGGTAGCCGCGGACTACCGGGGTTAAACGCTTACGGCAGCGGCGTGGCCAACGGCGTTTTCTGTAACACCTCGGCGCATTCCTGCGTTGGGCGATCGACCCGTTGCAGCGTCATCCCGTCATATTCCAGCGTATTACCTTCGCGCTCAATCTCATACAGCTCACGCTTCACCGTCACGTTGGTGAGATCGCCGGAGAGCATCGTCAGTTTCCCCGGTAGCGCAATCACCCGCTGCCACTGGCGACAATCCAGCGTATCGCCCTCTTTGGTCACCACCAGCGAGGCGATAGCTTCCGGACTCACCAGCTTGCGCTGCGGACCTTTCGACTGCCAGTAGCCTTCCAGACCGGCAGGCGCGGGCGTTTTTACCACTTCGTTATAATTTTCAACTTCGGCGCATCCGCTAAGAAGCAGAAATGCACCAACGATTGCTAATTTTTTCATCATTCATCCTGCATGCGAAGAAAAGGGGATTGTGGCATTAAACCCCTGATGTCGCCAGCCTTTCGCGGCGGCGGATAAAGATTGATCTCGTCGGGATTACTTCTTATTGCTGATAGGCAAAAATGTGGATCGGTGTAATATCCACACTTCTTGTTACATACCTTCTGAGTTCAGAGGCAAAACGCATGTCATGGCAACACTTCAAACAGGCCTGGTTAATTAAATTTTGGGCTCCTGCCCCCGCGGTCATCGCGGCGGGTATTCTCTCCACTTACTATTTCGGCATTACGGGAACCTTCTGGGCGGTAACCGGCGAATTTACTCGCTGGGGCGGTCAAGTCCTGCAGCTGTTTGGCGTTCACGCCGAAGAGTGGGGTTACTACAAACTGATCCACCTCGAAGGCTCCCCGCTGACCCGCATCGACGGCATGATGATCCTCGGCATGTTCGGCGGTTGCTTTGCGGCGGCACTGTGGGCCAACAACGTGAAACTACGTATGCCACGTAGCCGGGTGCGCATTATGCAAGCCATTATCGGCGGGATAATCGCCGGTTTCGGCGCGCGTCTGGCGATGGGCTGTAACCTCGCGGCGTTCTTCACCGGGATCCCACAGTTCTCCCTGCATGCGTGGTTCTTTGCACTGGCCACCGCAATTGGCTCCTGGTTTGGCGCACGCTTCACCCTGCTGCCGATGTTCCGTATTCCGGTCAAAATGCAGAAAGTCTCTGCCGCCTCGCCGCTGACGCAAAAACCGGAGCAGGCGCGTCGGCGTTTTCGCCTCGGCATGCTGGTGTTTATCGGCATGATCGGCTGGGCGCTGCTCACCGCCATGGATAAACCCAAGCTCGGGTTAGCCATGCTGTTCGGCGTGGGATTCGGTCTGTTGATTGAACGGGCGCAAATCTGTTTCACCTCGGCATTTCGCGACCTGTGGATTTCCGGGCGCACCCATATGGCAAAAGCCATTATCTTCGGCATGGCGGTCAGCGCCATCGGTATCTTCAGCTACGTGCAACTGGGCGTGGAGGCGAAGATCATGTGGGCCGGTCCCAACGCGGTGATCGGCGGCTTGCTGTTTGGCTTCGGCATCGTACTGGCGGGCGGGTGTGAAACCGGCTGGATGTACCGCGCGGTGGAAGGCCAGGTGCATTACTGGTGGGTCGGTCTGGGCAACGTAATCGGCTCGACCATCCTGGCCTACTACTGGGATGACTTCGCCCCGGCGCTTGCCACCAGCTGGGATAAAGTGAACCTGCTCAACACCTTCGGTCCGCTCGGCGGCCTGCTGGTGACCTATCTACTGTTGTTTGCCGCGCTGATGCTGATCATCGGCTGGGAAAAACGTTTCTTCCGCCGTGCAGGGCTAGCGCCTGCTAAGGAATCCGCATGAAAAATATCGTCCCTGATTACCGTCTGGACATGGTGGGTGAACCGTGTCCCTACCCGGCTGTCGCCACGCTGGAAGCGATGCCGCAGCTGAAGAAAGGTGAAATTCTGGAAGTGGTGAGTGACTGCCCGCAGTCGATCAATAATATTCCGCTGGATGCGCGTAATCACGGCTATACGGTGCTGGATATTCAGCAGGATGGGCCAACCATTCGTTATTTGATTCAGAAGTAAGGGTTTGCCGGATAGCGTTGCGCTTATCCGGCCTACATTTCCTGCACGTTGTCCCTACACCTGCATCGACATCACTTCCTGATACGCCGACACCAGCTTGTTACGTACCTGAATCCCCATCTGCATTGAGACCGAGGCTTTTTGCATATCGGTCATCACATCATTCAGCGCAATGCCCGGCTCACCCAGGGTAAATTTTTCTGCCTGCACGCGGGATGCGGTTTGCACATCGCTGATGCGGTCCAACGCCGCATGCAGTTGACCGGCAAAACTCACGGTCGGTTGTGGCTGCATATCCTGCATTTTCGCTGACGTCGCCGTGGCCTGTAGCTGGCTGATGACCCCTTCAATCCCCTGTATTGCCGACATTCTGATCCCCTGGATGATTTTTCACGTAGCAGAGATTACCAGCTCGTCAATAAGATAAAGGCGCTAAATAACGATAAAAACCCCCGGTTTTTGGCGCATAGAAAAATTTAAAACCGCAAATAATGTGACGGTCAATTTTTCGAGTTTGCTGACCCGGGAGTGAGTCTTGTTCCACTTTGCAAAAAACGCCGTCCACGATAATCCACGAGGTGCGAGATGAGTGCGACAGCATCGACTGCAACCCCACTGAAACCTCTCGAGTGGTTAAATCGCCTGCGTGCGAATCCCAGAATCCCTCTGATTGTGGCGGGCGCGGCTGCCGTCGCGATCGTCGTGGCGATGGTATTGTGGGCCAAAGCGCCAGATTACCGCACGCTGTTCAGCAACCTCTCCGATCAGGACGGGGGCGCCATCGTCACCCAACTGACGCAGATGAACGTGCCCTATCGTTTCACCGAGGGAAGCGGCGCCATCGAAGTTCCCGCGGATAAAGTACATGAACTGCGTTTGCGTCTGGCCCAGCAAGGTCTGCCGAAAGGCGGCGCGGTGGGTTTTGAACTGCTGGACCAGGAAAAATTTGGTATCAGCCAGTTTAGCGAACAGGTGAATTACCAGCGTGCGCTGGAAGGCGAACTGGCGCGCACCATTGAAACGCTCGGACCGGTTAAACGCGCCCGCGTCCATCTGGCCATGCCGAAGCCATCATTATTTGTCCGTGAGCAAAAATCCCCTTCCGCCTCCGTTACCGTAAATCTGGAACCGGGTCGGGCGCTGGATGAAGGTCAAATTAGCGCGGTTACCCATCTGGTCTCCAGCGCCGTGGCCGGTTTACCGCCGGGTAACGTCACGCTGGTCGATCAGGCCGGTCATCTGTTAACCCAGTCGAACACCAGCAGCCGTGACCTGAACGATGCGCAGCTGAAATACGCCAGCGACGTCGAAGGCCGCGTTCAGCGTCGTATCGAATCGATCCTGTCACCAATCGTCGGTAACGGTAACGTCCACGCGCAGGTCACCGCACAGCTGGATTTTGCCAATAAAGAGCAAACCGAAGAACAGTACAGCCCGAATGGTGATGAATCGCAGGCTGTACTGCGTTCGCGCCAGCTCAACGTCAGCGAGCAAATAGGAAGCGGCGCACCGGGCGGCGTACCGGGCGCCCTGTCGAATCAGCCTGCACCGGCGAATACTGCGCCGATCAATACGCCACCGGCTAATCAGCAAAATGCGCAAACCGCGCAGACAGCCAATAACGCGAATACCGGCCCTCGTAGTACTCAGCGCAATGAAACCAGCAACTATGAAGTCGACCGCACCATTCGTCATACCAAAATGAACGTCGGCGACGTGCAGCGTCTTTCCGTGGCGGTGGTGGTCAACTATAAAACCTTGCCGGACGGTAAACCGCTGCCGCTGACCGCCGATCAGATGAAACAGATCGAGGATCTGACCCGCGAAGCCATGGGCTTCTCCGATAAGCGCGGCGATACCCTGAACGTGGTGAACTCACCCTTCACGGCAACCGACGACGCGGGCGGTGAACTGCCATTCTGGCAACAGCAGTCCTTTATTGAGCAGTTGATGGTTGCCGGACGCTGGTTGCTGGTGCTGCTGGTGGCCTGGATCCTGTGGCGTAAAGCGGTCCGTCCGCAGCTGGCCCGCCGTAGCGAAGAGGCGAAAGTCGCACAGGAACAAACGCGCGTGCGTCAGGAAACCGAAGAAGCGGTAGAAGTTCGTCTCAGCAAGGACGAACAGACCCAGCAGCGTCGTACGAACCAGCGCCTGGGCGCAGAAGTCATGAGCCAGCGTATTCGTGAAATGTCAGATAACGATCCGCGCGTTGTGGCGCTGGTCATCCGCCAGTGGATAAATAACGAACATGAGTAATCTAAGCGGCACCGATAAAAGCGTCATTTTACTGATGACCATTGGCGAAGATCGCGCGGCAGAGGTGTTTAAGCATCTGTCGACGCGTGAAGTGCAGGCCCTCAGTACGGCGATGGCCAACGTGCGCCAGATTTCCAACAAGCAACTCACCGAGGTGCTGGCCGAGTTTGAACAAGAAGCCGAGCAGTTTGCGGCGCTGAACATTAACGCCAACGAATATCTGCGCTCGGTGCTGGTGAAAGCGCTGGGTGAAGAGCGCGCCTCCAGCCTGCTGGAAGATATTCTGGAAACCCGCGATACCACCAGCGGCATCGAAACGCTCAACTTTATGGAGCCGCAAAGCGCCGCCGACCTTATTCGCGACGAGCACCCGCAGATCATCGCCACCATTCTGGTACACCTCAAACGGGGCCAGGCGGCCGATATTCTGGCGCTGTTCGACGAGCGTTTACGCCACGATGTAATGTTACGTATTGCCACCTTCGGCGGCGTGCAGCCGGCCGCGCTGGCGGAGCTGACCGAAGTGCTGAACGGCCTGCTCGACGGCCAGAACCTGAAGCGCAGCAAAATGGGCGGCGTGAGAACGGCAGCAGAGATTATCAACCTGATGAAAACGCAGCAGGAAGAAGCGGTCATTACCGCCGTGCGCGAATTCGACGGCGAACTGGCACAGAAAATTATCGACGAGATGTTCCTGTTCGAAAACCTGGTGGACGTCGACGACCGCAGTATCCAGCGCCTGCTGCAGGAAGTGGATTCCGAGTCGCTGCTGATCGCCCTGAAAGGTGCCGAACAGCCGCTGCGCGAGAAATTCCTGCGCAATATGTCGCAACGTGCCGCCGATATTCTGCGCGACGACCTCGCCAACCGTGGTCCGGTACGTCTGTCGCAGGTAGAAAACGAACAGAAAGCAATTCTGCTGATTGTGCGTCGCCTGGCGGAAACCGGCGAGATGGTGATCGGCAGCGGCGAGGATACCTATGTCTAACGACCTGCCGTGGAAAGTCTGGACCCCGGACGACCTCGCGCCACCGATGGCGGCGTTCGTGCTGGCCGACGACAGCAGCCCCTTGCCGACGGACGACGCGGAAGAACCGCAGCTGTCCGCTGAACAACAGCTCGAGCAACAGTTGGCACAGCTGCAGTTGCAGGCGCATGAACAAGGCTATAACGCCGGCCTGGCTGAAGGTCGGCAAAAAGGCCATGAGCAGGGTTATCAGGACGGGTTAGCGCAGGGGCTGGAGCAAGGTCAGACGCAGGCCCGCACACAGCATGCGCCCATTCACGCCCGCATGCAGCAGCTGGTGAGCGAGTTTCAAAATACGCTGGACGCGCTGGACAGCGTGATTGCCTCACGCCTGATGCAAATGGCGCTGGAAGCCGCGCGGCAGGTGATTGGCCAGACGCCGATCGTCGATAACGCCGCGCTGATTAAACAAATCCAACAGCTACTGCAGCAGGAGCCGCTGTTTAGCGGCAAACCCCAACTGCGCGTACATCCGGACGATCTCCAGCGCGTGGAAGAGATGCTCGGCGCCACCCTCAGCCTGCACGGCTGGCGACTGCGCGGCGACCCAACCCTGCATCATGGCGGGTGTAAAGTCTCGGCCGACGAAGGCGATTTGGATGCCAGCGTCGCCACGCGCTGGCAGGAACTCTGCCGTCTGGCCGCACCGGGAGTCGTGTAATGACCACCCGTCTGACCCGCTGGCTCACCTCGCTGGATAACTTCGAAGAGAAAATGTCGCTGCTGCCGTCGGTACGACGCTACGGGCGTTTGACCCGCGCCACCGGCCTGGTGCTGGAAGCCACAGGCTTACAGCTGCCGCTGGGCGCCACCTGCGTGATTGAGCGTCAGAACGGCAACGACACTCAGGAAGTCGAAAGCGAAGTGGTCGGTTTTAACGGCCAGCGTCTGTTTTTGATGCCGCTCGAAGAAGTCGAAGGCGTTCTGCCTGGCGCGCGCGTGTACGCGAAAAACATTGCCGGTGAAGGCCTGCAAAGTGGCAAGCAGTTGCCGCTGGGCCCCGCCCTGCTTGGTCGCGTGCTCGACGGCAGCGGAAAACCGCTCGACGGTCTGCCTGCGCCCGACACCACGGAAACCGGGGCGTTAATTACACCCCCCTTTAACCCGCTACAACGTACCGCCATTGAGCACGTGCTGGATACCGGTGTGCGCCCCATCAATGCGCTGCTAACCGTCGGTCGCGGCCAGCGTATGGGCCTGTTCGCCGGTTCCGGTGTGGGTAAAAGCGTCCTGCTCGGCATGATGGCGCGCTATACCCAGGCCGATGTCATTGTCGTTGGGCTGATTGGCGAGCGTGGTCGTGAAGTAAAAGACTTTATTGAAAATATTCTCGGTGCCGACGGTCGCGCACGCTCGGTGGTGATTGCCGCCCCTGCGGACGTCTCCCCATTATTACGTATGCAGGGCGCCGCCTATGCCACGCGTATTGCCGAAGATTTTCGCGATCGCGGGCAGCACGTCCTGCTGATTATGGACTCCCTCACCCGCTACGCGATGGCACAGCGTGAAATCGCACTGGCTATCGGTGAACCGCCCGCCACCAAAGGCTATCCGCCCTCGGTGTTCGCCAAATTACCGGCGCTGGTGGAACGTGCCGGGAACGGTATTCACGGTGGCGGTTCGGTTACCGCATTTTATACCGTGCTGACCGAGGGCGATGACCAGCAGGATCCTATTGCCGATTCCGCGCGTGCGATCCTCGACGGACACATTGTGCTGTCCCGTCACCTGGCGGAGGCGGGTCATTATCCGGCCATTGATATCGAAGCCTCAATCAGCCGTGCAATGACCTCGCTCATCAGCGAAAAACACTATGCGCGGGTGCGTAATTTTAAACAGCTGCTGTCCAGTTTCCAGCGTAACCGTGATTTAGTCAGCGTGGGTGCATATGCCAAAGGCAGCGACCCGATGCTGGATAAAGCCATCGCCTTGTGGCCGCAGCTGGAGGCATTTTTACAGCAAGGGATCTTTGAACGGGCCGACTGGGAAGATTCCCTGCAGGCGCTGGATCTGATTTTCCCTGGGGTGTGATTAAGCAGGAGAGCATAGGTCATGGCACAACATGGTGCACTGGCAACACTAAAAGATCTGGCTGAAAAAGAGGTCGATGACGCCGCTATCTTATTAGGCGAAATGCGGCGCGGCTGTCAGCAGGCAGAAGAACAGTTAAAGATGCTGATCGACTACCAGCACGAGTATCGCACCAATCTTAATAGCGATATGGGTCAGGGGATCACCAGTAACCGCTGGATCAACTACCAGCAATTTATTCAGACGCTGGAAAAAGCGATCGAGCAACATCGCCAACAGCTGAATCAGTGGACACAGAAAGTTGACCTGGCGCTGAGCAGTTGGCGCGATAAAAAACAACGGCTGCAGGCCTGGAAAACCCTACAGGACCGACAAACCACGGCGGCCTTACTGGCTGAAAACCGCCTGGATCAGAAAAAAATGGATGAATTTGCTCAGCGCGCAGCTATGAGGAAACCCGAATGATTACGATACCGCAACTGATTACTACCGACATCGACGTTGCCGCAGGGCTTCCGTCAGGAAAGGCGGTGGATTCAGCCGAAAATTTTTTAGCCCTACTGGCTGGCGCGTTAGGCGCGGACAACACGCAGGGAAAAGATACCCCGCTGTCTCTGGCCGATCTTCAGGCTGCGGGCAGCAAACTGCAAAAAGGGTTGCTGCAAACACAGGGCGATAACGGCCAGGCCGTGAAGCTTACGGATCTGCTGGCACAAAAAGGTGGGCAAACGGACGTAACGCTTACCGACCTGACCGATGCCCGGCAATTGCTGTCGGCACTCACGCCGTCGCTGAAGGTGAATGCCCTGACGGCGACAGGCAAATCAGCCCAGTTGGACGAAAAGACCACCACGCTCAGCGATGAGGATCTGGCAAACCTCAGCGCACTGTTTGCTATGCTGCCGGGCCAGCCCATCACCACGCCAGTCGGTGAAGCCGCTTCTGCCCCGGCAGACGCCACCCTGACCACGCTGTTGCGCAGCAATACGTCCGGCAGTACGGCAGATAACCGCGTCGAACTGACGTCTGGTGAGGTGAAAAAAGGCAAGGCCGATGTCGCGATGCACGCCGCTGACACCGACCAGACCCGCAATCCGACCTTAACCCCACTGACGGCGGCGGCAACCGCCCGCGCGGAGATGGAGAGCACCCCGTCCCCGGTAAGCGTTGGTGCGGTAATTACGCCACCGGCTGGCGCACAAACGCACGCCCAGCCGCTCCCTGCCGCCGTACCGGTACTGAGTGCCCCGCTGGGTAGCCACGAATGGCAGCAATCACTAAGCCAGCACGTCACGCTGTTCACCCGTCAGGGCCAACAAAGCGCGGAACTGCGCTTACATCCACAGGACCTGGGCCAGGTGCAAATCTCCCTCAAGCTGGATGACAACCAGGCGCAATTGCAAATGGTGTCACCACATAGCCACGTGCGCGCCGCGCTGGAAGCGGCATTGCCGATGCTGCGGACTCAGTTGGCAGAAAGCGGGATCCAGTTGGGGCAAAGCAGCATCAGCAGCGAAAGCTTCGCTGGCCAGCAGCAGTCTTCTGCTCAGCAGCAACAGGCGGGGCGCACTCAGGGACAAGACATTTTTGCCAGCGAAGATGACACCGCTCTGGCCGCGCCTGCCTCACTGCAGGCCGCCGCACGCGGTAACGGCGCAGTAGACATCTTCGCCTAACGCCAGAGGTAGCATGATTATCCGCGTCTTTTCCACGCTTTGTCGGGGACAGGACACGGGATAATCAGCCCATAAGCTGTACCGAAACAGGAAGCCCGTATCTGATGACTGACTCCGCGATTAACAAAAAGAGTAAACGCGCTATTTGGATCCCTCTGCTGGTGTTAATTACCCTCGCCGCCTGCGCAACTGCGGGATATAGCTACTGGCGTATGCATCAGCAGCCGTCCGCCAGCGTTAGCGCGGAACCGGCCCCACCGCCAGCCCCGGTGTTTTTTGCGCTGGATACATTTACCGTCAATCTGGGTGATGCGGATCGCGTGCTGTATATCGGGGTCACGCTGCGTATGAAGGACGAAGCGACGCGCGCGCGCCTGAGCGAATATCTGCCGGAAGTGCGCAGCCGTTTGCTGCTACTGTTCTCACGGCAGAATGCCGCCACGCTCGCCACCGAACAAGGTAAGCAGCAGTTGATCGCCGCCATCAAAGAGACGCTCGCGACTCCGCTCGTTGTCGGGCAGCCGAAACAGGTTGTCACCGACGTTCTTTATACAGCTTTTATTCTGCGGTAAAGACATGGGCGACAGTATTCTTTCTCAGGCTGAAATTGACGCATTGCTTAACGGCGATAGCGACACCAAAGACGAACCTATTTCCGGTATTGCAAACGAAAGCAATATTCGTCCGTACGATCCCAACACCCAACGCCGCGTCGTTCGCGAGCGTTTGCAGGCGCTGGAGATCATCAACGAACGCTTCGCGCGCCAGTTCCGGATGGGATTATTTAACCTGTTGCGCCGTAGCCCGGATATTACCGTGGGTGCGATCCGCATCCAGCCGTATCACGAGTTTGCGCGTAACTTACCGGTGCCGACCAACCTGAACTTGATCCACCTGAAACCGCTCCGCGGGACGGGTCTGGTGGTGTTCTCGCCGAGTCTGGTGTTTATCGCCGTCGATAACCTGTTTGGCGGTGATGGACGCTTCCCGACGAAGGTGGAAGGTCGCGAATTTACGCATACCGAGCAGCGCGTGATCAACCGCATGCTGAAGCTGGCGCTGGAAAGCTACAGCGACGCCTGGAAAGCGATCCATCCGCTGGAAGTGGAGTACGTGCGCTCGGAAATGCAGGTGAAATTTACCAATATCACCACCTCACCAAACGACATCGTGGTCAACACCCCGTTCCACGTTGAGATTGGTAACCTGACCGGTGAATTTAACATCTGTCTGCCCTTCAGCATGATTGAACCGTTGCGCGAGCTGCTGGTTAACCCGCCGCTGGAAAACTCGCGCAATGAGGATCAGAACTGGCGTAATAACCTGGTGCGTCAGGTTCAGCATTCAGAGCTGGAGCTGGTGGCGAACTTTGCCGACATTCCGCTGCGTCTGTCGCAGATTTTAAAGCTCAAACCCGGCGATGTGCTGCCGATTGAAAAACCCGACCGCATTATTGCTCATGTGGACGGCGTACCTGTGCTGACCAGCCAATATGGCACCGTAAACGGTCAGTATGCGTTACGCGTAGAACATTTGATCAACCCGATTTTGAATTCGCTGAATGAGGAACAGCCCAAATGAGTGACATGAATAATCCGTCCGATGAGAACACTGGTGCATTGGACGATCTGTGGGCTGACGCGTTAAACGAGCAAACAACGACCACGGCTAAAAGTTCGGTAGATGCGGTATTCCAGCAGTTAGGCGGCGGGGACGTCAGCGGTACACTGCAGGACATCGACCTGATCATGGACATTCCGGTCAAGCTGACCGTCGAACTGGGCCGCACTCGCATGACCATCAAAGAGCTGCTGCGCCTGACGCAAGGCTCCGTCGTCGCACTTGACGGTCTGGCGGGCGAGCCGCTGGATATTCTGATCAACGGTTACCTGATTGCTCAGGGCGAAGTGGTTGTCGTCGCAGATAAATACGGCGTGCGTATCACTGACATTATTACGCCGTCTGAACGTATGCGCCGCCTGAGCCGTTAATGATGAACACCCAGGCTACCGTCTCTCAGCCCACCAGCGTTCCCGGCTCACCGCTGGTGCAGGTCAGCGGTGCTCTGCTGGGCATCATCCTGTTGATCCTCGCCGCGGCCTGGGTCATTAAGCGTTTGGGCTTTGCATCCAAAGGGGGCAGTACACGAGGGTTGAACGTTACAGCCAGTACCTCATTGGGCCCGCGCGAACGGGTGGTGATTGTTGAGGTTGAGGACGCACGTCTGGTGCTGGGTGTGACCGCATCGCAGATTAACGTGCTGCATACCCTGCCCCCTGCGCCCGTGGTGGCCGACGAGAATCCAGCTCCCCCGGCTGATTTCCAGTCCATGATGAAGAGTTTACTTAAGCGTCCTGGGAGATCCTGATGCGCCGTTTGTTATCCCTCACGCTGCTCGGTTTGTGGCTGTTCAGCCCAGTAGCCGTGGCCCAGCTTCCCGGTCTGGTTAGCCAGCCGCTGCCCGGCGGCGGGCAAAGCTGGACGCTACCGGTGCAGACGCTGGTGTTTATCACCTCTCTGACGTTCCTGCCCGCTATTTTGCTGATGATGACCAGCTTCACCCGCATCATCATCGTTTTCGGTCTGTTACGTAATGCGCTGGGAACCCCGTCCGCTCCGCCAAACCAGGTGTTACTTGGACTGGCGCTATTTTTGACGTTTTTCATCATGTCCCCGGTGATCGACAAAATCTACGTTGATGCATATCAGCCGTTCAGCGAAGAGAAGATCTCCATGCAGGAAGCGATAGAGAAAGGCGCACAGCCGCTGCGTGAGTTTATGTTGCGCCAGACCCGCGAAGCCGATCTGGCGCTTTTTGCGCGTCTGGCAAACAGCGGACCATTGCAGGGACCGGAAGCCGTGCCGATGCGAATCCTGCTGCCTGCCTATGTCACCAGCGAACTGAAAACCGCCTTCCAGATAGGTTTTACGATTTTCATTCCTTTCCTGATAATCGACCTGGTGATCGCCAGCGTATTGATGGCACTCGGGATGATGATGGTACCGCCCGCCACCATCGCGCTACCGTTTAAGCTGATGCTGTTTGTGCTGGTTGACGGCTGGCAACTGCTTGTCGGTTCGCTGGCGCAAAGTTTTTACAGTTAGAGGCGCGAAATGACACCTGAATCGGTCATGATGATGGGCACTGAGGCGATGAAAGTCGCCCTTGCCCTCGCCGCGCCGTTGTTAATGATTGCTCTGGTAACGGGGCTGATTATTAGCATCCTGCAGGCGGCAACCCAAATTAACGAAATGACGCTGTCGTTCATTCCAAAAATTGTCGCGGTCTTTATCGCCATTATTGTGGCCGGACCGTGGATGCTTAACCTGTTGCTGGACTATGTACGCACCCTGTTCAGCAATATCCCTTACATCATCGGGTAGACGCCACCATGCTGCAGGTGACGAGCGATCAATGGTTATACTGGCTAAACCTGTATTTTTGGCCGCTGCTGCGCGTGCTGGCACTCATTTCAACGGCACCCATCCTCAGTGAGCGTGCGATACCTAAGCGGGTAAAGCTGGGTCTGGGCCTGATGATCACGGTGGTTATCGCCCCGTCCCTGCCCGCCAATGACGTGCCGATTTTCTCCATCGAGGCATTATGGCAGGCGATGCAGCAAATCCTGATCGGCATCGCGTTAGGCTTCACCATGCAGTTTGCGTTTGCTGCGGTACGTACGGCCGGTGAGTTAATTGGCCTGCAAATGGGGCTTTCTTTCGCCACATTTTTTGACCCCGGCAGCCGCCTGAACATGCCGGTGCTGGCGCGACTGATGGATTTACTCGCCATGCTGCTGTTTTTGACCTTTAACGGTCACTTATGGTTGATCTCACTGCTGGTGGATACGTTTCATACCCTGCCGATTGGCGGTCACTCAGTAAACAGCAATGCCTTCCTCGCCCTTGCCCGCGCGGGCAGCTTAATATTCCTCAACGGATTGATGCTGGCACTGCCGGTGATGACGTTGCTGCTCACCCTCAACCTCGCACTCGGGTTGTTAAATCGTATGGCTCCCCAACTCTCCGTATTTGTGATTGGTTTTCCGCTGACCCTGACGGTAGGTATTTCTTTAATGGCCGCATTAATGCCATTAATTGCCCCATTCTGCGAACGATTATTCAGCGAAATTTTTAATTTACTTGCCGATATCATCAGTGAAATGCCCACAAATAATAACCCATAGTATTTATCCTGTTTTACTAAGGATTGTCCGAAATTAAAAAATAGACCACATCTACCAGGATAACGCTGCCGCGGCTTATTTGTTTTTGCCTTACTCACAGAACGCAACATTTACTTTACTTTAAGAAGTTTCCTGGCAAATTATACGCAACTTTACGGGATAGTAAATCCGCCTGAAAACAAGCAGTAAAAACGTCATCTTGGGTTGTTATTATTCCGTTTAGTTGTGCAGAAATAATCAGGTAAGGGGAATTATCGTTACGCATTGAGTGAGGGTAAGCCATGTCAACGATTATTATGGATTTATGCAGTTACACCCGGTTAGGGTTGACCGGGTATCTGGTAAGCCGGGGGGTGAAAAAAAAGGAAATCAACGGTATTTCAACCGTTGACGAACTCAGTATCGCCTGTGACGCACATCAACCTGCTGTGGTGTTTATTAATGAAGACTGTTTCATCCACGATCCGGCTAACAGTCAGCAAATAAAGCAGATCATTAATCAGCATCCCAGTACATTATTTATCGTATTTATGGCTATTGCCAACGTCCATTTTGATGAATATCTCCTGGTCAGAAAAAATTTATTAATCAGCTCAAAGTCGATTAAACCGGATTCACTGGACGAATTGCTTGGAGATATTCTTAAAAAGGATGCGGATATTGTTGTCGATGTCAATCTGCCGACACTGTCATTAAGCCGCACCGAGTCCAGCATGTTACGCATGTGGATGGAGGGTCAGGGAACCCTTCAGATTTCCGATCAAATGAATATCAAAGCAAAAACCGTCTCATCTCATAAGGGGAATATAAAACGAAAGATCAAAACGCATAATAAACAGGTGATCTATCACGTCGTTCGACTCACCGATAACGTCACCAACGGTATCTTTGTGAATATGCGCTAGTATGTGCTGACTGGTGGGAATGTCACCAGTCAGCATCAAGACAAAAGCGGTATGATTAGTCTACCTTCTCCACAAAAATACCATCCTGATGACCTGACTCGTTAAAGAACCAGATACCGAGCGGGTAGTCTTCCAGCGAAACCAGGTACATGGTGCCTTCACTAAACTCCTCGATTGCCAGTACCCGACCAGGCCGACGAGGACCGCCGTCCGTTTTGACTGTAACCCGATCATTCACCTTCATCATTTTCCTCCTGTGGCTTTGTGCCAGTGTAGAACAATTTCTATTTTCTGGCAGCGCCTGGCGTGCGCGATTGCGGGTTTTCTCGACGGTCTATACTTAGAAAGTGTGCGTTAGCGATTTTGCTGCATACACCCGGTATCCGTAACGGTTGAGAGGTAGGTGAATGAAAACCGCGAAAGAGTACAGCGAGACGGCCAAACGTGAGGTCAGCGTTGATGTAGACGCGCTGCTGGAGGCAATCAACGAAATCTGCGAGAGCGAGATTCATCGCAGCCGCGATGACCCGGATCGCGTCAGTGTTGACGGTCGTGATTACCATACATGGCATGAGTTAGCCGAAGCGTTTGAGTTGGATATCCACGATTTTAGCGTGACGGAAATCAATCGCTGACTTCAGGCGAAAAAAATCCCGGCCCTCAGTGGGTCGGGATCAAGCTTGCTTATGCAAGAAGCACTTGAAAATTCGTTACACCAGGAAATCTGATGTGAGGCCAACCTTATCTACAATTTTTTTGCCTGACAAGTAAATAATTCTCACCAAAATGATAAATATAACTAATGGTTGAGAGATCACTCACTTACGCCTGAACGTAATGTTCAGGCATCCTGCCGTTGTTGCCCTTTACCGGACGTCAGTTCATCTTCACGGAATGCTTCCCGTTTGACGCCAAAGCCATCGTACCAGCGACACTCGACCATGCCGCTAGCGTATCCGGTGACAATCATGCGTGGGCCACCCTGTTTCACGGTGACTTCCTCACTGACAGAAAAGACCATACCTGCCTCCTGTATCAAGAGAAACCTTTTCACCTTAGACGACAAGCAGCCTTTTTGCATAATCAGGTAAACAAAAATTAGTGTGAAACACCGCGCAGTTTTGCGACCATTTTCACCAGCAGTACCACAATGCCACCAATGATAAAGCCCAATACAAGGTTTAACAGGGTCGGAATCATCATTGAAATGAATGGATTCTGTTGCTGGGTGAACTGCTCGATCGCATGATGCAACGGTGCGATCCCGTGGACGACAATGCCACCTCCTACCAAAAACATCGCCAGAGTTCCCACCACCGACAGCGTTTTCATCAGCCAGGGCGCCACCACCAGCAAGCCTTTACCCAGCGCCTGAGCGACCGCGCTGCGCTTTTCAGCCAGCCAGAAGCCGATGTCGTCCAGCTTGACGATAATGCCAACCAGGCCGTATACGCCAACGGTGACCGCTAAAGCGATCCCTGACAGCACCAGAACCTGATTGAGCAACGGCGCATCGGCCACAATTCCCAGCGTAATCGCCACAATCTCCGCAGATAAAATAAAATCGGTACGTACGGCCCCTTTGATTTTATCTTTCTCAAAGGTCAGTGGGTCCTGCGCCGCCAGCTCTGCCAGACGCTGCTGGCGTTCTTCCGGCGTTTCCTGATGTTTGCGCGCCTGCAGCGTATGCAGGACTTTTTCCACGCCTTCAAAACAGAGGAACGCCCCACCAATCATTAATAACGGGGTAATCGCCCAGGGAATAAAGGCACTGATCAGTAACGCCAACGGCACAAGAATAACTTTGTTGACGAAAGATCCTTTTGCCACGCTCCAGACGACCGGAAGTTCACGGTTTGCCCGTACGCCCGATACCTGCTGCGCGTTAAGCGACAGGTCATCTCCCAGAACGCCCGCGGTTTTTTTTGCGGCCAATTTTCCCATCATGGAGACATCGTCAAGCAGCGTGGCGATGTCATCGAGTAAGGTCAGTAAGCTACTTCCTGCCAAAATTTTCACCCTCAATATTATTTTTTTACGTCATTAGTATGAAGTAAAAAACGTGATGCTGAAACTCACCTTTATGGTCAACAAATTTTTAACAACAACGGGCAATTATAAATCTCGCCAGCACGATAGTTTTGACGTTTACTATGTTGCGCCTTTTTATTTCCACCGTGAGGGATTATGCGTTTCAGGCAATTGTTACCGCTTTTCAGCGCGCTGTTCGCGCTGTACATTATTTGGGGTTCCACCTACTTCGTTATCCGTATTGGCGTTGAGAGTTGGCCGCCGCTCATGATGGCCGGCGTGCGTTTTCTGTCTGCGGGGATTTTGTTAACCGCATTTTTACTTCTGCGCGGCCACAAACTGCCGCCATTACGCCCGCTGCTCAATGCCGCACTGATCGGTATTCTGCTGCTGGCAGTGGGAAATGGGTTGGTCACCGTCGCCGAACACCAGAACGTCCCTTCCGGCATCGCTGCCGTGGTGGTCGCCACCGTCCCACTGTTTACGCTGTGCTTCAGCTATTTCTTTGGCATTAAAACCCGCAAGCTGGAGTGGATGGGCATCGCTATCGGACTGGCCGGGATCATTATGCTTAACAGCGGCGGGAATTTGAGTGGCAACCCCTGGGGTGCAGTGTTGATCCTGATTGGCTCAATGAGCTGGGCATTCGGTTCCGTGTACGGTTCCCGCATTACCTTACCCGTGGGTATGATGGCCGGTGCAATTGAAATGCTCGCCGCCGGTATCGTGCTGATGGGGGCCTCACTTATCTCCGGAGAAAAGCTGACTACAATGCCATCTTTTTCTGGGTTTATGGCGGTCGCTTACCTGGCGCTGTTCGGCTCCATTATCGCCATCAACGCATATATGTACCTGATCCGTAACGTGAGTCCGGCGCTGGCAACCAGCTATGCCTACGTCAACCCGGTTGTTGCCGTCTTATTAGGTACCGGTCTGGGAGGTGAAAGCCTGGCGTTCATCGAGTGGCTGGCACTCGGAGTGATTGTTTTTGCCGTGGTGCTAGTGACGCTGGGTAAATACCTGTTCCCGGTCAAAGCAGACGCGGTCGCCGCCCCGTCGGAAAAGTCGTTACAGTAAATGAATACCCTGGGTGTCGATCTGCGCGGTAGCGCCACCGCTGCAGATCCACTCGACCACGCGCTCGGACAACGCCTCATCGCTGAGTTTTTTTCGCCCTCGTATGGCGCACTCCCAGATAATGAGTACCCGCCAGCCAAGTGCCTGCAGTCTCTCGCGATCCCGCGCATCGCGTTCGACGTTTTTGCCTATTTTAGCCAGCCAGAATTGCGTGCGCGTCGCGGGGGTTTTAAATAAATAACACTCGTGGTGATGCCAGAAACAACCATGAGTAAAAATAACACACTGATAGTCATCCACCACAAAATCAGGGCGGCCTGGTAGCGCCGCATCCTGCACGCGAAACGTTACCCCCTGCTCCGTCAATACGCTGGCCAGACGTTTCTCAATCGCCGTATCGCGGGTCGCAATTGCCCGCATATTTTTACTGCGCGTGGCCTTATCGTGAACGTCTGCCATGCAGACTCTCTTTCTCACGCAGCGCGACGGCCTGTTTGATTTTTGGCTCCAGCAGTCGGGCCACCGCCGCAAATGCCGGGACTACCACCGAATTGCCGAACTGGCGATAGGCCTGGGTATCCGACACCGGAATACGGAACTGATAACCCTGAGGCGACTCAAATCCCATCAGGCGCGCGCACTCTCGGGGCGTAAGTCTGCGCGGTCGGTGCAACTGGTTGTGCGGATCGTCAAAATCCTGTTCACCCAGCGCCATATCCCAGCCACGGTCGATTAATATTTCTGCCCCGTCTTTGTAATAGCGCGCAGATAACGTGCGCGTTACGCTGTGCGGATTGCCAGGATATACCATGCCGTAGCCAAAGCCGTTCCCCCGCGCCTGATGCTTTTTCGCGTAGCGATATAAATATTTCCACAACACCGGCGTCAGGATGTATTTCACGTCAACGGTCGGTTCAAGCAGCTCGGCCAGCGTAATACGTCGTTGCGGGTAGCGGGTGACAATATCCCGTAGCGTAAAGTCATTTTTCAGATTCAGATCGCGGCGAAAGCCCACGAGGACAATACGTTCGCGATGCTGCGGTAAAAAGTGTTTTCCATCGATAATTTTAGGATCGTCCGGCCCGTTTTCCGCCGCATCCGCCACGTCATACCCTAACTCATCCAGCGTTTGCATAATGATGCGAAACGTTTTCCCCTGGTCATGGCTCTTCAGGTTTTTGACGTTTTCCAGCACAAAGATTGCCGGACGGCGGGCATCAATGATTCTGACCACGTCGAAAAATAGCGTACCTTGCGTATCACAGGCAAAACCGTGCGCACGACCTAAGGCATTTTTCTTGGAGACGCCTGCCAGCGAAAACGGCTGGCAGGGAAAGCCGGCCAGCAGCACATCATGCTGAGGGACATGCTGGCGGATATGTTCAGCCGCCTCCTCATCGCTCACCCCGGCACGATGGCTTAACGTAATATCGCGAATATCTTCATTAAAATGGTGCTGGTCAGGATCGCAATAGTAATTCGCTTTGTAAGTACGCACCGCATGCTTGTTCCACTCGCTGGTAAACACGCACTGTCCACCGATCGCTTCGAAGCCGCGGCGAATACCGCCAATTCCGGCGAAAAGATCGATAAAACGAAAAGCATACTGCGGATGATGCACCGGCGGCGTCGGTAGCAAGGTCTTCAGGTGGGAATATTCACGATCGCTCAGGCGGTGCCATGTCTCGTTCGCAACCACACGTTTAAAGATGGCCGGACTCCAGTGATGCTCACCGACGCCATTAAGGTGAGCCACCAGCGTTTTCACGTCGTAAATCTCAAGCAGCTTAGCCAACATCACCTGCACGGCGATCCCGGTATCCTCTGTCATCAGGTTTATGGTGCCTGTTACTGAAAAATTTTCCTGCATACATTTAACCGGCCAAAATGGATTAGCGACAGGTTAACATAAAACAGAGGTGTTTACGTTTCAGCTGTGCAGGCTACCGATGCGCCTTAAAGGGCTGAATCGCGGTGAGATCCAGCGCCTCATACTCCCCTTTTAACTCGGCGCTTAATTTCGCCATATAGGTCAGCAAAAAATCAGCGTTATGTTGCGCTAAATACCGTCCCTGCGCCGTTTGCATCGTCAGCGGCAGTTGCAATAATTTGGTCTGGAAATGATCGAGTGCATATTGCTTGTCGTTGAGCTCGCGCCGTTGTGCAAAAGGGTCTTCCGCATCAAACAGGGCCACCCCCAGTGCACCAGAAACCGCAAATACGCGGGCTAAGCCAATGGCCCCCAACGCCTCAAGTCTGTCAGCATCCTGAACAATTTTGGCCTCGATCGTGGTTGGCGAAATTTTTGCGCTAAAACTGTGTGCTTCAATGGCATGACTTACCGCCGGCAGCCGTTCTTCTGGAAATGTGGGGAAAAACTGCGTCAATACGCGGCAGGTTTCCTGCGCCGCCAGTACCGACGAGCGATGTCGGTCAGGATGGTTTTTCGGCAAGCTGATAAGGTCATGAAAATAGCAGGCTGTCAGCACCACCAGCCAGTCGATGGTTGCATCAGCACCCAGCTGTTGTGACGTCATCCACACACGACGAAAATGAAAGATGTCATGGGCTGCATCCTGCCCGAGGTGATTTTCACGTAACCATGCCTCAAATTGCGACTGCCAGTACTGTAAATCCATGCTATTCCTCGCGAGCGCTACGCCCATATATACACCGCATAAATTAACCCATCTATTTTATAACATCAAATGATTAATCATTATGGGCCAGGGCCAGAATCTACAAATTATAAATACAATCAACATAAACATACTAAATTTATATAAAATCAAAATTCAATATAATCAACATCAAACTCATAACCTAATGATAAATAAATCATTTACATGATAAATGTGAAATGCGTAAACATATTAAATAAATAACAAAAACCCAAACAGAAATATTTTGAAATCTTTTAAATAGATTTGTTACATGTTATATTTTAAAATAAATGAACTTCATAGAATAGTATCAAAACGTAGTCTTTTGGATAGAACTACATATTCACATCAATTATTATCATAAGGGAATACATAATGAAAAGAAAAGCTCTGGCACTTCTTCTCCCGGCATTATTAGCTGCAGGCGCAGCAAATGCGGCAGAAATCTATAATAAAGATGGCAACAAACTGGATCTGTACGGCAAAGTCGATGGCTTGCATTATTTCTCTGATGATGCGGGCAGTGATGGCGACCAGACTTACGTTCGTGTTGGCTTCAAAGGCGAAACGCAGATCAATAACACGCTGACGGGTTACGGCCAGTGGGAATATAACGTTCAGGCCAACAGCACCGAAGGTGAAGGCGCAAACGCGTGGACCCGTCTGGGATTTGCCGGTTTAGGCTTTGGTGAAAACGGTACCTTCGACTACGGTCGTAATTACGGCGTGGTCTACGACGTAGAAGCCTGGACCGATATGCTGCCAGAATTTGGTGGCGATACCTACACCCAGACCGACGTATATATGACCGGCCGCACCAACGGCGTGGCGACCTACCGTAACAAAGGTTTCTTTGGTCAGGCAGAAGGTCTGAACTTTGCTCTGCAGTATCAAGGTAACAACGAAAGCGCGGGCTCCGGCGAAGGTACCGGCAATGGTGAGAACCGTGAATTGGCGCGTGAAAATGGCGACGGTTTCGGTATGTCCACCTCTTACGATTTCGACTTCGGTTTAAGCCTGGGTGCTGCATATTCCAGTTCCGATCGTACTGACAACCAGGTTGCACGTGGCCGTGGCGACAGCAGTCATGCCAATAGCTATGCTGGCGGTGAAACCGCTGATGCGTGGACCATCGGTGCAAAATATGACGCTAATAACATTTACCTGGCGGCCATGTATGCTGAAACTCGCAATATGACTGCGTATGGTAAAGGAGATGGATTAGAAGGCGGTATTGCCAACAAAACCCAGAACTTTGAAGTAACCGCTCAGTATCAGTTCGACTTTGGTTTGCGTCCTGCGGTTTCCTTCCTGCAATCTAAAGGTGTTGACTTAGGCGGCTGGGATCACCATAGCAATGGCACCCCACGTTACACCGACAAAGATCTGGTCAAATATGTGGATGTTGGCGTGACTTACTACTTCAACAAAAACATGTCCACCTATGTTGATTACAAAATCAACCTGCTGGACGAAGACGACAACTTCTATGAAAGTAACGGCATCGCCACCGATGACATCGTTGCCCTCGGTTTAGTCTACCAGTTCTAATTCTGCTCAATACACCGCAAGCCCGCTTCATATAAAGCGGGCTTTTTGTTTATACGACACGTATTTGTGAGGATATTCAAAGACAAAAACATCGGTGAGACCTGCCGTGAGAGGAATTGAGTTAACCGTTTGAATAATGGCGGATAGAGGAGGATTTTCTCCCTTGGTGGAGTTGCCCCACTCCGATTTTCGTGACCGCTGATAGGGGCAGAGAAATCCGCGCCAACTCTGCACGTCTAATCCACCAATCTGATTAACGTCAGCGATGGCGATGTGGAAGTGATCGTAAAAGCCAACAACAAAATGATAGGCTTTCAGTAAGGGGCATAGCCACCGGGTACTTTAAATGAGTAGGGTGTAATGTCTCTTGTCGCGTGCCAGGTAGTACCCACACTAGTTATATTCTGGAATTTATCAGTCAGCCATTGTGAATAGCCACGGGTTTAACAGACACCTCTGAGTCATTTTGGACTGACCCCACGCCCGTAGACAA